>MNRZ01000063.1:14950-44141 GCA_001916215.1 Clostridium sp. CAG:307_30_263 | reverse complement strand
CTCACTTCCATCAGGAAGCTTATGGTCTAGCTGGCTTCTTGTCCAGTCAAAGACAGGCATGAAATTATAGCAAATACATTTAACACCATGACGAGATAGGATTCTAATATTTTCCTTAAAGTTTTCAATATGTCTTTTATAATCGCCACGATGAAGCTTAATATCTTCTGATACGGGAACCGATTCAATTACCTCCATCTCAAGACCATGAGATGTAACATAATCATGAAGACGAGCTACTTCATCTTCAGGCCATACCTCACCAACAGGTACTGTATATACTACTCCTGTCATACCAGGGATTTGTCTTATATAATCTAGCGTATTTTTATCATCATAGCCATACCAGCGAAATGTCATTTTCATAAATTAATCAACCCTAACCTTTAAAACAATTTTTTTAACATGACATGAAGTATTATGCATAACACGAGGCTGATGAGCATCAATTGGTGATGCGATAGCAAATTCCCCCTTATGAAGAACAATATGCCCAGCATCATGTGGAAATTCAAAAAACATTAAATCTTTTTTATCATCATAAGGAATTTTAATTTCCAATCCTTCAACCTCAGTATAGCCAAACTCCTCTTCACCTTCTACCACATATTGAATATCGTGATACTTACGATGAGCCTCAAATAAGCACTCATCGTAAGGCATAGAATCATATTCCTGAACATTTGCATAAACCTTATCACCATCAATAGGATAGTTTCCAGGAGTTAATTCTTCTAAATTTGTTTCCTTAAGCCATTTAAAGGCTTTTTTAAAGTTTTCGCTATTATAATTATAGCTAGCTTCATTTCCTAATTTAGCTGTTAACATAATAAACCTCTTTTAAATTTGATTTTTAGCACCAATTATCATAATGTCTTCATTTCCATCAAGCATATTTAGCTCGACTTCCATAAGCATTAAGATATTATTTAACTCATTTGAACCATTAAAGTCCATTACACGGGCTCCGAAGCATACATAATAATCTGGTCTTAAAATAGCATCTGATTTATAAACAGAAAGATCTTCCCACATTTTGGATACAACTGTACGATAAGAACCTGGTTTACAAACAATAGCCTCGGCGTCATTTCTTTGAACCTTAATAAAGCCTTTTTTATCAAGAACACGCATTGCATTCTTTCCTTTAATTGTAGCCTCATAAGCATAGAAGCCCTTAGTACGACCAGCAAGATGGGTATTTTCTTTTTCTTGACGCATATCTTCACTTGCAAGAGTTAAGGCCTCTTCTTCACTACATTCCTTTAATAAATCGGTAGTTTTTACCTCCGTTGATCCCGTTGCAATAGCCGTAAGCTTAGATGTTTGAGCATCAATTTCAATATGAACCTCAACACTAGATGGTTCAGCACCACTTTCAACCGCTTTATTAATAGCTTCTACCTTAATAGCTCTAATATCTTCAGGAGTTGGATTAGGAACAACACGTTCAACTACATCTCTAACCATTGCAAGAGCTACACCAATAGAGGAAATAACCTCTGCATTTTCAGGAACACTGTAGCGTACATCCATCTTTTTAGCAACATATCTAATAAGTGATGTAGCACCACCACCAACACCAACAAGGGAAATTTGGTCATGCTCAAGACGATACTTACGAGCTAAATCAAAAATAATTGGTGATACCTTTTCATAAGAACGCTCCATTATTTGTGTTGCAACATCCTCAACAGTTGTATGAAGATAATCCGCAATTGGCTGCATACAGCGTCTTACACTTTCAACATTTCCATAAGAGAAATCACCTTCATGAACAAGGCCTAAAACATTAGCGGCACAGGAATTTGTAATTGTTACACGCTTGCCACTCTTAAGCTTAATTGCTACATAATCATCAGGATCACCTGGCTTTGGACTAAATAGTTCAAGCTGTGGATCTTCAATTTCTTCAAGAGGTGTAAATACAGCATAATCAAGGCCAGCAATATGAGCACTACGAGGTCCTACATCATGAACTCTTTGCTTATTAAGACGAATCATAGAGCCACCAGCAACACCTTCAACACGAACATCAAGTGATGAAATATAGGTACGATATCCACCAACCATTGAATAATCAATTGCAGGACGACCATCTTTAATTACCCCGATATTAGTAGTTGTTCCACCAACCTCAAAATAAACACCGTTTGAAGCACGTAAATACATTAAAGAGCCCATAACAGAAGCAGCAGGACCTGAAAGCATTGTAAGTACAGGACGCTTTTTCATTTCATTAATTTCCATTACACCGCCATCACCACGCATGATCATTAAAGGAACCTTAACTCCTGCCTTGCGAACTGATTCTTCGGTTTGATTAGCGGTATTAAGCATCTTAGGTAAAATGGAAGCATTTATAGCAGCTGTTCTTGTTCTTCTTGATAAGCCATAAAGCTTAGTAATATCTGATGCCATAGTAGTTTCAAAGCCTAACTCATCCTTTGAAATATCAAAGACAAATTGTTCGTCAGCTATATCATCAACGCCATAGCTTTTTGAAGCTACAATAACTGTAGCGCCCTTTTCTTTTAAAGCAAGTACCGCTTTTTTAACATTTTCATGATTAATATTCTTTTCGGCTAAATACTCATGAACGATATGAATCTTGCGTCCATTACCAAGATTGATATCCCTAAGATGAGTTTGAACCTTAGCCATAAATGAACCAATATTTCTCGTACCCATTCCTAAGATACCAACAGTTGCAACGTCACCTTCAATTAAAGCATTTGTCGCTTGAGTTGTTGAGTGAGCAACAAAGACAACTTCGGAAGGATCAATATTATTTTCTCTTAAGCAATTCATAAATGCTTGAACAACACCTGCAGCAACTCCGGATTTGTCATCATGAGTTGTTTTAACAGACGATTTACCAATAATTTCATGAGTTGCATTATCAATAGCAACGGCTTTAGTGTGGGTACCACCAACGTCGATGCCCATTCTAACTAATCTTGACATAAATACTAATCCTCCTATCTATAGAAACAGAAATAAGTTACAAGTTCCATAATCACACAAAGTGACCAACCACAAATAATACTCGTCTTTAGATATTCCTTAGTTGGAACCTTTGTATAGCCAATACCCCAAGCAATCCAAGACTGAGTTATACAACAAGAAACATTCATAACAGTAGATGGAATAATGAATAATGCAGCTAAGAATTCAATTGGTAAAGTACCAAAGCCCATTAAAATTCCAAGTAATGCAGCACCACAACCAAATAATGTGAAAGGTCCACGGAAAAGTCCAAGAGGTGCAAGACATGCAAATATAATAATTAGTACAAGTGAATTTTTAGGAATAATACTGCCAAGTACAGCATTGAAATAAGGTGAACATAAAGTAGCAGCCTTATTAAACATTGGAAGTACTAGTAAAAATCCTACAAGTGGAGCAGCATCTACAACACCATCAAAGAAATCCTTATTAAGTGTACGGCATGCACCCTTAAAGCTCTTAAGCTTACCACATACTAGAAGAGCATAGAAGCCTGCGATGATAAATCCTAAAATAATAGGTGCACCAAGTAAATTTAAAACAACTGGTAAAATAGGTGCAATTAGAGCAGGTGTAGGGGCAAAATCAAGCTTCTTTCTTTGAGGAGCTTCTGCTGCCCATGCTTGAGATATTCTTTTCTTTCTTGTAAAGAATAATACAACAACAATGGTAAATGATACTTGAATTCCCATCATTGTAAAGCCCCATGCAAGATGTTCGTTTATCGTCCAGCCTGGGAAGAAACCAGAATATTGACTATTTAATACAGGATTAATAAACATACCTGCACCAATACTTAATGTATATGATACAATTGCACATTTCTTAGGAATTCCAAGTGAAATCAAAATAGGAAGAATAATAACACCAATAGCTACAACGGCACCAGCACCAAATAATGATGTAAATATAGCTGTTGTTACAATTGAAAGTAAAATACAAGTAATAGCAGGTCTATCTCCGCCCATTTCTGTTGTCTTTTTAATTAATGTTGATGCAATTCCGGTTTGAAGAATAACACGACCAAACCAAGCACCAAAAACAACATTTACTAAAGTAGCACCCCAGGATTCGGGTCCAGATTGATAAACAAGCTTTAAGGCATCCTTAAACGATGTATCTACTAAGGCCTTGTTTGCTTCATAAAATGATTTGTCGAATACCCAACCATGTCTTACACAGAAGTTACCAATTAATGGTAGTATAAGCCAAATAGTTGCGATAATTAAGATTCCCATAAAAAGGTTTCCACCTTTTATGGCATAAAATGCCAACCCAAAGAATGATAGAATCAGCAAAATACCAATTATAATTTCCATATTTTTCTCCTTTTCTTCTTTTAAAATTCTTTGATTACTTCTTTTAAGCTTTTAAGTCTTTTAGCTTTTGTTTCAAAATATACACCATCAGGAATCCACAAAGGTCTAATACCAGCACTTAAAGCCGCATTTATCCCATTTTTAGAATCTTCCAAAACAATGGACTCATCACATGTAAGCTGAAGTTTAGCCAAAGCCTTAAGGAATATTT
Source organism: Clostridium sp. CAG:307_30_263 (assembly GCA_001916215.1). Lineage (GTDB taxonomy): Bacteria > Bacillota_I > Bacilli_A > Acholeplasmatales > Anaeroplasmataceae > CAG-307. The sequence goes on along the minus strand of MNRZ01000063.1, from coordinate 39,602 downwards.
CAGGATCCGGTTTTCCTTTTGAAACCTCATCACCAAACACCTTAGCATTAAAATATGAGTCGATACCTGCAAGTTCTAAATATTTGTTAGCAACGGCTCTACTTGATGATGTTGCAAGAGCTATTTTAATTTTGTTTTTTTTAAGAAAGTCTAAAAGTTCATAAAGTCCTTCCTTAACCGGGATACCATGGGAGATAATATAATCAAACACCATTTGATTTTTTTCATCCTTAATTTTTTTAAACTCAAGATCTGTTTGATAATATTTATAAAATAATTCCTTAGATGACTTAAAATTTAAGCCTCTAATCGAAATTATAAATTTCTCATTAATAGGCAAAGAATATTTCGTTAATATTTTATGCCACATTTTACTAGATAGCCTTTCGGTATCAAACATAAGACCATCCATATCAAAAATTACACCTTTAAGCATTTTTATCAAGTGATTCAATTGTTTCCCAGACAGAATCAATAACAGGAATTCCATTTATACTGTTATCATGTCTTGTCTTAAGTTCAAGCTCACCAGGATAGTAAACCTCACCACCAGGAACAACTGGCTCAGATGATTTAATATCCTTAAGAATGTTACTTACGATTGAATCTGTAAGCTCACTTGAATTAAACTTACTAGGATCAATTGAAATCATAATTTGAGTTAAACCTATTTCATCACCAAAAGATGCAATCTTAGAAACAGAATTTCCATTTGTAAGAACTGTAGCGATAAGATCTAGGGCAATTGAAAATCCGCTGCCCTTCCAATAACCCATTGGTAAGAAACGTCCTGTACGTTCAATCTCAGCAGGATCAGTTGTTAAATTACCATTAGAATCATATCCACCAGGGAATGGAAGTTGTAAGCCCTTAAGTCTTGTTTCTTCTACCTTTCCATAAGAATACTGGGAAACAGCACAATCTATTACAACATGTTCTCCATTACTTTGAGGAACGGCCATAATAAATGGATTATTACCAATCTTAGGATTCTTACCACCCCAAGCAGGCATATTAACAGTTGTGTTTGACCAGCAAATACCAATTTTACCATTGTTAGCAGCTTGCCAACCATATGTTCCGCCTCGCATCCAGTGGTTATTATTACCTAAAGCAACAATACCAATTCCATATTGTTCTGAAAGCTCACACGCTCTTTTCATCGCAAGAGTTGCGTTAAGTGGACCAAATCCACGATGACCATTCCAACGTTCCATAGCACCAAAGCTTAATTCCTTAGTTGGAGTAGCACTTGGATCAATCTCTTTCTTGTCAAGATATGATACTACACGTGGAAATCTATTTACTCCATGAGAATAAATTCCATCTAGACTATTTTTAGCAAATACCTCAGCAGCTAAGTGAGCATTTTCCTTAGATAATCCTCTTTGTAATAATATCCTTTCAAACTTGTTTAATAAATCTTCATATTTGATACGCATATTCGTTTTCCCCCGTTCTGTATCAATTTATTGCAGTTTACTGAAACCGCTTTTACACCTGTATATTACCTCTAAAAACGCTTACAGTCAAGCATTTTATATAATTTTTTGTATTTTTTAGGTATGAAAACAACATTTTCACTGAAACCGGTTTTAGTTTTGACTAAAATTAAAGGAAAGCTATGCACTTTCCTTTATTAATAACTCAGGTCTTATAGTGACACTGGTTACTTCTTCTTTATTTATTTTACGCTCTAAAATATCAACAAGCCATTTTGCTTGTAAATCAGGCTTATTATTTATTACCGTCATTCTTGGATAGGTAATTTCCGAATAAAGCGTATTATTAAAGCTTATAACATCAACATCTTGTCCAACCTTATAGCCTTTACGGTTAAGATAAGATATGACACCAACACCAACAATATCATTTCCACAAATAATTCCATCAAAAGGTAGATTAGAATCAATTAAACCTTTTACGCCATCAATACCACCATCAATTGTTTGTGCAACATCTCTTTGATATTTTGAAGGATCTAATTTATTTCTTGTCATTCCCTGCCAAAAGCCCTCAAGCTTTCTAATCCCACTATCATTTTTTTCATCTGAAAAATAATAAATATTTTTTCTTCCTTTTTTTAGTAAATAATCAACCGCAAGACCTGTACCATAGGTATCATCAGCCAAAACCGAATTACAATTTTCCATATTAATTGTACCATTAGCTACTACGACTGGAATATCCTTTAACATTTCAAGAATTTTTGGTTCATTATTAAGAGCGGTAAATATGGACCCCACAAGGGCAATTCCATCAATTTGTCTTGACAATAAGCTTGTTAAATAATTTTCAAGCTTGCTATTAGATAAAGATGCATTACAAATAATTACATTATAGCCTTTTTTAGTAAATTCTTGTTCAAACGCGTATGAAACCATCGCATAATGAGGAACTCTAATATCAACAGTAATAATCGCAACAGTTTTTAAACTTTTTGATACTAAAGCTCTGGCCATTGCATTAGGAGTATATTCTTTTCCTTCTCCTTCTAATACTGCTTCTATTTTCTTTTTGTTTTCTTCTCTTATTGGTTTATGATTTAAATATCTAGACACTGTTGAAACAGATGTCCCCGCTAAGGATGCAATATCATATATTGTTAAGCTCATTTAGTTTCCTCCATAACTGCCTCATAAAGCTCTTGGGCCTTTTTCTTATCAACTTTATATAATAATAAATAATCTAATATATATGGTGAAAAGGTTAAATTATTAAACTCTGATGCAAAAGCCATTGCGCCTATTTCACTTAAAATTTTAGGATGTGATTTAAGAGCCAATTTGAAAATATGTCCTGTTTGGCATTTAGCTTTCTTAGTATAAAACTCCTTAGGACTTTTATTTTCTAAAAAATGAAAGAATTCATGGGCACAGACAATTTTTGAAACCATATCTTCATCAAGCTTAAAGCCACATTCATTTGCACTTAAAATAATATTTTTAAGTGCACTATCCATAATAGTAATTGTTTTAGGATAATTAAAAAAGCCTAAAAGATTTCTTCCGTATGCATCATATGCCTCTTTTGATATTTTAAATTCTAAATTATATTCTTTAATAAGTTCAAAAATATTTGATTTTTGTATGTTCTTAAATTTTTGAGCCCATGCTTCTCCACAAGAAATAGCTCCTAAAATCATTTCATTTCGGTCAGATTCTTTAATTTTGTCATTTAAAAGTTCAAATTTAAAAGCGTACCTTCCATATACTTCCTTACTAAGCTTTAAAAGTTCTTCTAAATTACTATTCATTATATCAGCACCCTTCATTTATATTATAACTCATTTATTACATTATACAACAAAATTTGAAACCGGTTTCAAAAACCACTCAAAAAGTTGTTAATCACTTATATTTTTATTAATTATATTAGAATATTTTATTTCACATAAATTAATAACCATATCTTTTTTGTGAATTAAACGATCAATTTGAGCTTGGGGATTAGATTTCTTACTTCTCCATGAATATTCCTTGTCTCTATCATTAATAATCAGCTATTTTAGGTGTAGCATCATGCGACATTATTTGCAACACTAAAACATTAAATCTATACTATTAGTTTAGGTGCTATTACATTCTAGTGTGAAATTATTTTATATACTTACGCAATTTTTGGAAAAAATAACACCAAAAACAACTAAAATCCCTGTTTTTTATTAATTTTAGGAAATTATAATTTATTTAAGAAACTTAAAAGTTTGTATAAGCTATAAATAAAAAAGCCGCTTTAACGACTTTTAATTATTCATTAGTTTCAATTAAACATACACATTCACAAGCTAATGCCTCACCACGACCAATAAAACCCATTTTTTCGTATGTTGTAGCTTTTACAGAAACACAATCTAAAGGACAATTTAAAATGTTTGATATACTTTCTCTTATTGCCATTCTAATAGGAGCTATTTTTATATTTTGAGAATAAATAGTTAGGTCAAGATTATTTAAATGATATCCTGCATCTATTACCTTTTTATAGCATTCTTTTAATATTATTTTAGAATCCATTCCTAAGGTTTTATCACTATTGTCAGGAAAGAATGTTCCCAAATCACCTAAAGCTAAAGCTCCTAAAAAGGATTCTGCTACAGCGTGAAGTACTACATCAGCGTCACTATGACCTAAAAGTCCAACCAAAGACGGAATCTCAACTCCTCCTAAAATTAGTTTTCTTCCTTCTTGAAGCTTGTGAGTATCCCAAGCATGTCCAATTCTAATCATAATTTTCCTCCTTAAGAAGCTTAAATATTTTAAGGTCAAATGGTGTTGTAATTTTTATATTATAATCATCACCTAAAATTAATTTTACCTTACTTCGATCCTCAAGCATACTAATATCATCTGTAACTTCCTTAGAGACATTAGCAGATTCTAAAAATAACTTAGTAAGCCCACCCTGAGGCGTTTGAACATCAATTAGATGATTTCTATCTAAATCCTTAAAATTAAAGCTTGAATCATATCTTACTGTATTTTTTAGGGGAACACCTACAAAATAAGCATCCGCATCCGATTCTAAGCATTCCTTAATTATCCTTTTTGATACTAAGCATCTTGCACCATCATGAATTAAAACGCGGTCTGTTTTAACATGACGAAGTCCATTAAGTACACTCTCACATCTTGTACTACCACCCTTTACAAGTAGGTAGCCTAAATTAAGACTATTAAAATAATCATAATCAGTCTCACTAACAACAAGAATAATATTATTTGTAAACTCTCTAAATTTTTCTAGTGTGTAATAAAACAAAGGATGTGAATCAACTTCAAGAAGAAGTTTATTTTTTCCCATATTCATTCTTCTTCCCATTCCGGCAAGTAAAATTATAACAGTTGTCATAATACAATCACTTCCTTTATTTTAATATCATGTGGTTCTTCTTTAAAATCTAAAACAAGCGTAGATTTTATAACTGCAAGGGTCATTCCTTTATAATCATTTAAATATTTATCGTAAAAGCCTTTACCATAGCCTATCCTATAATTATTTTTATTTATACATAAAAGAGGTGTAATAATTAAATCAATATCATTTTTTAAAACAACATTACCTGTTGGTTCATTAATATTAAAGAGGCCTATATTCCATTTATTTCCTTTTTCTTTAAATACAATTTCATTATTTAAAATAGTTGGATAAACAAACTTAATATTGGAAAATCTCTCTTCTAAAAATCTCAAATCAAGCTCATCTTTTAAAGGATAATAAATTCCTACAATCTTTTTATTGTAAATGTATGGTGTAAGTCGTTTCAATATTTCTTTATTATCATAAGTAATGCTTTTTCTTTCTTTTAAAGCATAGCTTCTAGCTTCATTTTTATCCATTTTATTTAATATCTGTATAATAAATATAATTAGTTCGCATTTGAGGCATTGTAGCCGCTTTTAAAGATTTTTTAGCCGCTTCAATCAAATGGTTTTTACCCTGAACATCATTTGATGTTGCAATGCCCATATAAACATCCGTTTGAATCGTATTTGAGCCATATTTCATAGAAGCGTTTAATATTTGATTTTTCTTTAATGCTTGACTTAAAAGATCCATCTTCCGGTAATCAAGAATAATAAATGAAAATTCAAGACCTGAGGTACGATAAATTAAATTATCATCTACAAAGCTCTTATTAATAGCCTTAACATATTCTGCTAAAACCATATTTCCCATGTCTCTTCCATTACCTTCATTAATTTCGGGAAGATTATTCATCTTAAATGTGACAAGCTGGAATGTACGTCTTTGCTTATATAGTTCTTCAAGCTTAGCTAAAAGCTCAGCATTAGATTTAATATTATCAAGTTCTGGTATATTACTTCTTTCATAATGATTAGCATGAATAACATATAAATAAGACATTATTTGATCTTTTGAAGCATCAAACAATCTTTTTCCATGCTCCTTAACATAAACATACGAGGCACCTATTCTAATACGATAGCTTGTTTCATATGTAGGATTTTGCTTTGTAAGGTTATCAAGAACACCCTTATAATAATCCAAATCATCTTGATAAATTAAACTAGAAAAATCCGAAAATGATAGGGTATTTCCCTTCAAATGCAAAAGGTTAACCATATTATCATTAACCCATAGCATTTGGTCATTTAAACTATAAAACATCATCGCTTCTTCAGTCATTTCAAGCGTTGCTTGAAATTTAATTTTTATATCATCAAGATCCTTAGATGCACTTTGAAGTTCCTCTTCAACATTTAAAACGGTATCATTTGTATGTTTCTCACTTACGAGTATATGACCAATAAATTTATCATTTTCACATATAATATAATCATTACATACCAATGTATATTCATTTTTTTGTGAATCTTTAAGGGCAATTTCTCTTTTAAACACTCTCGATTTAATTTCTTTATTCAAATCAAAGAAGGCTTTATGTAAATCATTATTACTAGCTTGAATGCTATTAATAGCATCAACACTATAAAGTTCATCAAAGAAAAGAAAAAAATTCTTCCCATACACTCTTTTATTTACTTCTTTAAAGCTGCTTAAAATATCATTTGACATCGCCTTTATTCTATTATGACTATCAAGTAAAATAAATTCTCTATCATTTTCAACAATCTCTAAATATTTACGATATAAATGATTACGATATATACCTCTAAGTCCAATAAAAAAATAAGAAAGAGCAAGTACAATATATAAGCCATAAGAAATATAATTCACAATTTTTATTTTACTTGTATCATCCTTTATCAAGTCATAAAAAACAAGAATATAAAGTAAACCAACTAAAACAATCGTACCAGCATAAACGAGCCTAGGAACTAAAACCTTATGCTCTAAATATGAATCCTTAAAATATATAATTAAAAGTAGTGTGGCAAGTACTACCACACCGATTTGCACAATAAGTTGCATTATTAACACCTACCAAATAAACATATAAACCACTATCATCAAAGCTACAACACATAGCAAGGTTAAAAGCCAAACAAAGAAATGATGCTTATCAAAAAAAGATGAATCTATTGATGTTTCAATTTTAAACAAATTAGTTAGAGGATTAAAAATAATACTAAAAATCTTTTTTATTGTTTTCATAAATACCTCCTACTTTAAGAATAACTCAAGATATTCTACAAGCTTTTCCCTATCATTGATCTTGATCATCATTCCTTCAATCGCAATTGAAATATTACCAGTTTCCTCTGAACAGATAATTGTAAGTGAATCGGTAACCTCCGAAATACCAAGACCAGCACGGTGACGTGATCCCGTTGTTTTATCAAGATCCTCATGAGTTGTTAAAACATAGTAAGCACCTGCACATCTTATTCTATTTCCACGAATAATAACGGCACCATCATGAAGTGGCGTAAGAGGAGTGAATATATTAATTAAAAGCTCTTTAGATACCTCACTATCAAGCAATATAGCCTTTTGGGCATATTGATCTAATGAATTATGCTTTTCAATTGTAATTAAAGCACCTATTTTTTTAGATGATAGATACATGCAAGCATCTACAATCTCTGTTTTAGTTTTATCATTAGAAGACATTAGCTGCTCCATTTTTGTTTCTGGCTTATGAATCGCATCTAGATTTTTTCTAATATCTGGTGCAAGTAATACAATTATTACAATAGGATAAGCTATACATACATATTTATATATATTATACGCAAGCTTAAACTCAAATCTATAGGTTAGATATAAAATACCAAGTAAAACAATATAAAGAATAAAAAAATTAAAAGCTTTTTTGTTTTTAGCTGAATATCTAACAGCAACATATAAAATAATAAATATCAAAAATCCTTCAATTATAAACGGATATGATTTTTTTAAAAATTCACCGATTGATGTCCACATAATTACACCTACTTTTCTTCTATAATTATAACAAATAATTTTTATTTTTAAAATAGTATGAAATAAAAAAGAAGAAAATTCAAAATGAATTTCCTTATCTTAAAGTAATCATATCACCATCAAGCACAATTTCATGCTCCTCATCTTTTTTATTAACAATCGCATCATATATTAAATCATTAATTTTCATTCGGTGACTTGGTAAAATTTCAAAACCAAAATGAAGCTTAAGCTTATATTTATCTAAAATCTCTTTATATTTTTTATTTAAGCTTGATTTGATATTGTCATCAATTACAAGATCATATTCTGTTTTTCTTCTTTCTTCTTGTTGATTAAAGCCAACTAGATTACGTTCTTTACTTAAAACATCTACAATTACTAAATGATTTGTTTTAATTTGAGTACCGTGATTATCATAAAAAAAGCCTTGTTTATATATTTGATTAAAAATCGTTTTTAATGGTCCTGACATAGCATTACTATTTTCAACAATAATTACCGATGCAGGATATGTTAAAAGTTGGTGAGACAATATTCCATCCTCATCATACCCAACATATCCCTTAGGAGAACCTATAAGGGATTCCATTGCACTTCTTTCTTGGTACATTAACGCGTCAATTTGTAATATCATTTCCTCAGAAATTCCTAGATAAACCATCAAATCATGCTTAAGGTATTCTATAGCCTCAAAATTATTATAAATAGCTATATGATAATTATAATATTTTTCTTCTTTCAACTTATTTTCACTTATAAAGCTTAATTTAGCAATTTCCTTATAATGATATTCCTTTTTTCTTAGATGATATCCTACTCTATCATCAATAATATGATCAACAAGATCTGAAGTAGCTTTATAGCTGTTAATTTTAGCATAGCTTAACATTTCATCTAAAATATCAATACATTTATCTGGTCTTTTTTTATTATGAATTTTCGCATCTGCTTCATCACACAAATACGAAATTAAATCATCATCAAGTTTAATTTTATGAAAATCCTCATATGAAGGTTTTAGCCCTAAAAGAATTTTTTTAGTCACATCAAGGGTTGGCTCAAGTACATTGATTAAATCAAACCTTCTTCTTAAGGCTTTATCCTTAAATATGGTCTTTTGATATTCATCAATGGTTGTCGCACCAATTATTTTAATATCCGCTCTTGCCAAATATGGTTTTAAAATATTAGCAACATCAAGACTATTTTCCGAAGAACCAGTACCTATAATTGTATGAATTTCATCAATGAATAATATAGCATTTTCACGAGATGAAATATAATTCATAGCCTCATCCATCCGTGATTCAAAATCACCACGATATTTTGTGTTCGAAAGCATTTGACTTAAATTCAAGGTTAAAATTTCATAATCTAAATTATTTTGATATGCATATTTAGCAAATCCCTCAACAATTGCTGTTTTACCAACACCAGCGTCTCCTACAAGAAGAGGGTTATTCTTATATTTTTTATTAAGTATTACTAGCATTCTTTTCAAATAATTATCATACTCAAATAATGAATCTAATTTCCCTTCTCTTGCCTTTTGAGTCAAATTAACAGCATATTTCATTTCTTCCTTAGACTCCTTAAAATCATAAATTTCTTCTAAATCAATAATTAAATCTGAAGGAGATAATCCTAATCTTTTAATAATCTTATAGGCAATTGATTCCTTGCAATGTAAAATAGCATATAATAAATGCTCCTCTTTAATTTTGCCATAAGAAACACCCTGAGCATAATCAAATATCTTAGTAAGTGCATCACTATATTCGCCCTTATCATGACGCAAAACTAATGCACTTTCTGTCTCATCTATTACTTCTTCTTTTTTTACATCATACTCGTTCATTAAAAATTGAAAGATTCCACCTTCAATTTCAAGCATTTCACTTAAAAAGAACTCACTTCCTATAGTTTGATTTCCATTTCGTTTTGTTCTTTCCTTTACTCTTTTTATTACCTCTGCAATTGACATACTAAAGTCGTACATAAAATACCACCTCAGTGGTAGTATATGAATAAAAGTTTTATTTCATACAAAGAACAAAATTATGTTATAATGTTTTTGGTGATAAAATGAAGCGAGCTATATTAGTTGGAATCGATTCTAAAGAAGACAAATATGATATTAATTACTCCTTAAATGAGCTTAAAGCGCTTGCAAGTGAGTGTGATATTCTATCTTGTGCTACAATGATTCAAAAGAGTGAAATAAATAAAGTATCTTATATTGGTAGTGGAAAGCTTTTAGAACTTAAAGTAGAGATAAAAATGTATAATGCAGATATTGTTATTTTTAATGATGAGCTTTCTCCTTTAATGCTTAAAACACTTAATGATACCTTAGAAATTGAAGTTATTGACCGCTCCTTACTTATTCTTGATATTTTTCTTAAAAATGCCCATACTAATGAAGCTAAAATGGAAATTAAGCTTGCTCATTTAAAATATCTATATCCTCGCCTATCATCATTAAGAGATGGATTTGATAGACAAGGTGGTATTGGCTCTAAAGGCAGTGGTGAAACGCAACTTGAGCTTGATAGAAGGCATATTTCAAATGAAATAATAAGATTAGAACGGGACCTTGAAGCTACCCATAAAATGAAAGAAAATCAAATTAAGCGTAGACAAAAGGATGGTATTAAAACCGTTGCCCTTGTTGGATATACTAATGCCGGTAAATCTACAACAATGAATAGTATTATTGAATATACTGATAATTTAACTTCTAAAAAGGTTTTAGCTGAAAACAGACTTTTTGCGACCCTAACAACTTCAGTAAGAAGGATTGAGTATAATAATACTACTTTTCTTTTAAGTGATACTGTAGGTTTTGTATCTAAGATTCCTAATCATCTAATTCATTCATTTAACGAAACTTTACTAGAAGCAAGTAATGCTGATTTAATTATCGTTGTACTCGATGCATCTAGTAAATATGCTTATCTTGAACTTGAAACTACAATTAATACCTTATATCGTTTAGGTTTATCAGATAAAAAAATGCTTATTCTTTTAAATAAAATTGACTTATGCGAAGCAATACCTAAAATATCAGGTGCAGATTTTATGCCTTTTTCAAATGTAAATTTAGAATATATGGATAAGCTTTTAACCTATATTACAAAAACCTTAAATGAAGGAAAAATAGAAATGACAGTTCTTATTCCATTTACTGATGGTAAGATATTAAATTTCATTAGAGAAAATACTCAAGTAATTTCACAAATATATTTAGATTCAGGAATTCAAATAACTTTAAAATGTGATTCTAAATATTATAAAAAGCTTTCCTTATATGAACCTAATGATTCTACTCTTGAATCATAAAAACCACCTACTTAAAGGTGGCTTTTTGATTTATAATGTATGAGCTAATAATTCATCATATGATTTATCGCTTAGATACTTAGGTGCAACATCAAACACAGTTATAGCGCCAGTATTTCCTTCTTTATGAAGACGATAAACTGCTCTTGCATAAGCTGCTAAAACACTTCCTGTAAATTCAGGATTTGAATCAAGCTTTAATGAATATTCAATTACATGCTTGTTTTCATCATTAAGACCAGTTGTTCCACTACGAATAACAAAGCCACCATGAGGTAGATTACTATGATTTTTCTTTAATTCCTCTTCAGAAATAAAATGAACAATTGTATCATAATCTGCAAAATAGTTAGGCATATTCACAATTTCATTTCTTACATATTCTTCAGATGCTCCATCCTCAAGAACAACAAAGCATTCTCTTAAATGCTTGTCTCTTATTGAAAGCTTAGGCATTTCTCCATTTCTTACACGAGCAATAGCTTCGTCCTTAGGAATAGTATATTGTCTTGCATCCTTTACGCCTTTTATTCTTCTAATGGCATCACTATGACCTTGAGAAACACCTTTTCCCCAAAAGGTATAATCTTCTCCATTAGGTAAAATTGATTCCATTATTGCGCGATTTAAAGAAAACATACCAGGGTCCCATCCGGTTGAAATAAGACCTAAATAACCACCTTCTTTAGCTGCTTGCTCAACATTTTTATAATGTGTAGGAATATTTGCATGGGTATCAAATGAATCCACAACATTAAAATATTTAGCAAGCTCTGGGGTTTGACTTGGAAGGTCAGTTGCAGAACCACCACATAGTATCATCACATCAATTTTATCCTTAAATGATAATATATCATTCATATGATAAGCATTTACACCATATTCTTTTAAATCTAATGTCTTAGGATCCCTTCTTGTAAAAACGCCAACAAGCTCCATATCACTACATTTTTTTACTGCCGCAGCTACGCCACGACCTAAATTTCCAAAACCACAAATTCCAATTTTAATCATTTTTTCAGCTCCTTTATTACAACTAATTTTAACATAAACCAAAGTTTAAGGTCAAATAAAAAGATATGCTATATTAAATTAAGCATATCTTTTTGCATCTTATTTTTGTTTAAATGAAAGTGTTGCACGGGTTAGTTCTTCATCTTCACGTTTAATTAAAAAGCTATAGGTATTATCATCAATAAGCTTACGATAAACCTTAAGTATATTTCCTTCAAATGCTTCATGGATATAGCTTATTTCAATGTCTGTTATATCAATTGTTTTAAGATATGCTGTATTAAAGGTATTTATTAAGTATTTAATATAGCATACATTATTAACATGACCTGAATAATCAATTTCCGTTGGCAGCATTCTTACAGAATAAATATAATCATCCTCATTAAAAACAGTTAAATTCCTTTTAGCTCGACCAATAAGTCTATTAGGTCCTAAATCCATTTCCTCAGGATAGCCGATATCAGAAAGTTTTTTTACTTCTCTTGTTTTTATATCAACAGGACATATTTCTGATTTACAGAAAAATAAATCTTCGTCATTATGCTTAAATCCTGTTTCAATTTCAAATAAATAGGTACTTTTTTTAGTCGTATAGCTTAAGGCGTCCATTGCCTCATCAAAATCAGGTAAACGATTAAAATGAAGCTTATGCTTAAGTACAACTAAAACCGCATTATTTCTAGATGCGATTATTGAATTATCAAAGTCATACTTACGAAAAAAATCAGTAACCATGTTTTGAGTAATTTGACAGGCATCGACAATGCCTAGCTTTAATTTAAAATCAACATTTGAAAACTTAACTATTTGATGCTCACTATATTTATAATTCATATAAATCACCTACGCAATAAGAGCACTCTTTATATCAATTTCATCACTTTTAATAATGATTTCTTCATTGTTATTTGAACCAACAAGATAGCCATCACTTGTAATTCGTTTGGCTTTATATATCGTTCCTTGATAAACAAAGCTATGATTAAGAATAATACTTAATTCCTGATATTGATGAATTAATGCTTTAGGATTAGTATCTATAAGCATATCATAATGCTTTAAGATTAAATCAATTAATTGATCATTGCCAATTTTTACATAATCAAGTACCCCTGGCACATCAAGCTCTGGCTTTGGCAACATATTAAGACCAATCCCAACAATAGACGCCTCAAAATCTGTTCTATATTCATCCTCAATTAAAATACCACATATCTTTTTAGAATCAACATAAACATCATTAGGCCACTTAATCCCGGCATCTATACCAATATCTCTTAATGCAAGACAAACAGCCATCGGAGCGATTATTGTATTATTATGTTTTTCTTTAAACAAAATAGATACAATTATATCTAAAGAAGATGACCAAACACGATTATATCTTCCTCTTCCCTTCGTTTGTCTTTTAGCAACTAAACAATCCTTGTCCTTAAACAAATGATAATTAGCCTTAAAAAAATCGTTAGTGGACTCAATCGAATCCACCCGATACATTGTATAATTATTATTAAATGAATAATTATCTAATCTGATATTATCCATTATTTTAAAGCCTCTAATAATGCCTCTAAGCCTTCAGTGGTTGAAACATTATAAACCGCTACATCCTTACTAGTTTTCTTAATAAAGCTTGATAATGTAGCTCCTGGTCCAATTTCAACAAATGTATCAACACCATGCTCAATCATATAACGAATTGAATCCTCAAAGTAAACACTATGGCAAATTTGACGTTCAAGAATATCATTAATATTTTCCTTAAGCTCAGTGCCAGTTACGTTATAAACAATCTTATACTTAGGATTATGAGGTATAAATTCATCTAATTTAGATCTAAGTTCTTGTGATGCCTTAGTAAGTAATGATGAATGGAAGGCACCTGATACATTTAAAGGTAGAGCTCTTCTAGCTCCCGCTGCTAAAAGTAAAGGACAAGCCTTATCAATGGCAGCTGCGTCTCCTGTAATTACAATTTGACCTGGACAATTATAGTTGGCAATTTCACATACACCTTCTACATTCTTTATAGTATCTAAAATAACCTCACGTGAAAGACCAATAATCGCAGCCATTTTAGTTGTACCTAAAGGTAGGGCATTTTGCATAATATTACCACGACAAGTTATAATATCAAGTGCATCTTTAATATTCCATACATCCGCAAATGTAAGAGCACTATATTCACCAAGAGATAGGCCACAAGCATATTCTGGCTCAATACCATTCTCTCTTATACAAGATGCAATCGCATAAGACGTAAGAAGCATTGCCTTTTGAGCATAAGCAGTTTGATTTAAAACACCTGCTTTATCCTCGAAGCATAATTCCTTAATTTCTGGATTAGCATCGTATAATGCCTTTACACTTTCATATTTTTCATAAAAGTCGCGTCCCATACCAACAGCTTGGGCACCTTGACCTGCAAAACAAAATGCAATTTTCATAATTTCCTCCTAGCTAATCTTACGATATTTTTGATATCTATTTTCTAATAATTCTTCTTTTTTCATTTTTTGAAGTTCATTAATTTTGGCAATTAGCTTTGATTTTAATTCCTTAATAAATTCATCTGAAATAAAACGAATACCACCAGCAGGCTCTTTTATTATTTCATCAACAATACCATATTCATATAAATCGTGGCTTGTCATTTTCATCATTTGGGCTGCATCTTCAACCTTAATGGTATCCTTAAATAAGATTGATGCGAAGCCCTCAGGTGATAATACTGAATATACAGCATTTTCAAACATATAAATATAATCTGATACCGTAAGAGCTAAAGCTCCACCAGAACCACCCTCAGAAAGAACAATAGCTATAACGGGAACCTTAAGTGTTGAAAACTCCATTAGGTTTCTTGCAATCGCTCTAGCTTGACCACGCTCTTCAGCTCCACGACCAGGATATGCTCCTGATGTATCTACAATCGTAATAATTGGACGATTAAATTTTTCAGCCTGATGAGCAAGCCTTAAAGCTTTACGGAAGCCTTCAGGAGAAGTCATACCAAAGTTACGCTTAATACTTTCATTAAGATTCGTTCCTTTAGCTTGACCAATTACCGTAACAGGGATATCTCCTAAATAACCAATACCTGCAATAATACTTTGATCATCAGCATAATATTGATCACCATGGAGCTCATAAAAATCCGTAATAAGCTTATCAATTAAAGCCTTAGCCTTAATACGCTTAGCACTTCTTGCAATCGTTACACGATCCCATGCTGTTAAATTAGAATAGGTTTCCTCTTTAAGCTTGTGAAGACTTAAAGAAACGTCTTTAAACTCATTTGATGTTGGATCAAGGCTAATTAGCTTTGATTCTAATTCTTCAATTTTACGTTCATTTTCTTCAAGTATCATACTATCTATAATTATGAAGTCTTAAAAGATAAGCTAAGGTAGACTTCATATCCTTTCTTTCTACAATATTGTCAATATAACCCTTTTCAAGTAAGAATTCAGACGTTTGGAATTCCTTAGGTAATACTTCTTTTATTGTTTTTTCAATGACACGCTTTCCAGCAAAGCCAATTAAGGTTTTTGGTTCTGCAAGAGTAATATCAGCAAGTGAAGCGAATGAGGCACTAACACCACCAGTTGTTGGGTCAGTTAAAACAGCAATATAAAGCTCGTGCTCCTTAAGTCTAGCAACAGCCTCACTTGTTTTAGCCATTTGGAAAAGAGAAATAATTCCCTCCTGCATACGAGCTCCACCTGAGCAGGTAAATAAAATAACAGGACGATGCATTTTTATAGCAAGTTCACAAAGTCTTGTAATCTTTTCGCCACAAACACTACCCATTGAACCCATAATAAAATGACTATCCATAACACCTACTAAAGTACTAATTCCTTCAATTTTACCATCAACACAAATAATTGATTCATCAATTTGCGTTTGAGCTTGAGCTTTATTAAGCTTATCGACATAGCCAGGGAAATCAAGGTGATTTTCAGCTATATCTGTAAATAGTTCTTTAAAGCCCTCATCCATAATCATTTTTAGACGATCTTTAGCATATAAGCGCGCATTATAGCCACATGATGGGCAAACAAATAAAGCACTTTCATAATCAGCCTTAAAAAGATTTTTCCCACATGATGGACATTTACACATTAAATCATCAGGAACCTCTTTAGGTGATACTTCTTCATTCTTTTTTCTTAAATTTAATTCTTCAAGAAGAGTATTAAATTCATTAATCTCTTCTTTACGCTTGTTGAATACGTTTTGCATTTTGTTCAAACTCCTTTAGGAATTCCTCTACAAAGCCAGTATCATAATATCCCAAAATAAAGGTAGGGTGATGTAGCAATACATAGTGGAACTCAGTTGTTGTTTTTATACCATCAATAATTAGCTCCTCTAAAGAAGCACGCATTTTACGAATACACTCTAAACGCGTTGGTGCAAAAACAATTAGCTTTAAAATCATTGAATCATAATATGGGGGAATTTGATATCCTGCATAAACCGCTGTATCAATTCTTACACCCTTACCACCAGGAACGTGAATAAAATCAATAGTACCAGGACATGGTCTAAAATCATTATTCATATCCTCAGCGTTAATACGACATTCCATCGCATAGCCTAAAATCTTAATATCCTCCTGTTTATAAGGAAGAGGAAGACCATAAGCCGTTTTAATCATTGTTTTTACAATATCAACATTACAAATAGATTCCGTAACAGAATGTTCTACCTGAATACGAGTATTCATTTCAATGAAATAAAAATTTTCATCATTATCAACTAAAAATTCAATTGTACCAACAGAGTCATAATTAACAAACTTGCAGGCCTTAATAGCCGCTTCATGTAGTTTTTCCTTAAGTTCCTTAGAAATACACTGGCAAGGTGCTTCCTCAAGCATTTTTTGCTTACGACGCTGCAAAGAACAATTTCTTTCAAAAAGGTGAATCGCATTACCATGCTTATCACACATTACCTGAACCTCAATATGCTTAGGATTAACGATAAACTTTTCAACATATAATTCATCATTTGCGAAAAATTTTTTCGCTTCTTCTTTAGCTTCATTATACATTAGGTCAAATTCATCAGCTGAAGAAACCATACGAATTCCCTTACCACCACCACCAGCAGAGGCTTTAATTAAAACCGGGAACCCAATTTTAATAGCGATTTCCTTTCCTTCTTCAAGACCAACAGCCTTATAAGAACCAGGCACAATAGGAACACCGGCTTCCTTCATCATACTAATAGCCATTGATTTATTACCCATTTGATCCATAACAGTAGGATTAGGTCCAATCCAGGTAATACCACATTTTTCAACCATTGAAGCGAAAATAGGACTTTCTGATAAGAAACCAAAGCCAGGGTGAATCGCATCACAACCAGTTAAGCAGGCAATACTTAAAATATTTTCCATATTTAAATATGAATCTGAGCTTGATGGCCCACCAACACAATAGGCTTCTGTGGCAAGCTCACGATGAAGAGCACTTTCATCAGCTGTAGAATAAATCGCAACAGTCTTAATTCCCATTTCTTTACAGGCTCTTATAATTCTAACAGCTATTTCTCCACGATTGGCAATTAATATTTTTTTAAACATATTATTCACCTATTGCAAATAGCTTAGCTCCAAATTCGACCATTTGTCCTTCTTTAACTAAAATTTCCTTTAATATTCCATCACAAGGTGAAGTGATTTCATTCATAACCTTCATAGCTTCAATAATACAAAGCTTTTGTCCCTTTGTTACACGCTCACCAACACTTACAAATGGCTTAGCATCAACAAATGGTGCTTGATGGAATGTTCCAACAAGAGGTGCGGTTACATATTCATATGAAGTATTTTCCTCATCATCATTATTTTGAGGTAATGAGGTAGGGACTAAGGCTCCATTAGGAATAACATTTGTAACTACCTGTGTAGGCTTTTCAAGCTTAATTTTTATATTATCTATTTCAAGATCAATTGAACTGACAGTTGATTTTTCAAACATTTTAATAATTTTTTCAACATCTTCTAGCTTCATTTTATTCCTCCTATCTATTTTTTATTTTCTCACTAACTAAATTACACACATCATTTACAGTTTGTAAAGATTGCATCGTTTCCCATTCAATTTTAATTTCAAATTTTGTTTCAAGCTCTAATATAAGCTCAACTGCATATAGGGAATCAATTCCAAGATCCTCTTTAAGACGAGCATCTGGTGTAATCATATTTTCATCAACGTTTGCACATTCAATAAGGAGATTTTTAATTTGTTCAAACATAATAATCCCTCCTACTTATTTTTTTGTTCTGTCCAGAAATTATTTAATAAAACCTTATAGGCTCCTAGAGAAAAAGGAGGTTTTTTCAAAATAGTAAGCTCCTCTTCTGATAAAACACCATTTTTAATAAAGTTAGAACCAGCTTCTTTAAACTTATTTAAAAAGCGTTCCTCACGAGCACCAGTTTTAAGTTCAATTAAGGTTTTTAATTGTGGACATAAAATTGCTGTATAGTTACCCTTGCCACAGATGGCATCATATTGGGTAAGTAATGAATCAAATACATTTGTAGCCTCCGTATAAGCACAGCTTGAAATGACAACAAACTTCTTATTTGAAACATCAAAACGAATTCCATGAAATGATTGGCCATCAAGAGGAGCCTTTTGGCCCTCATAAGTGCACATAAAAGGCATCATTCGGTCAGTAAATAGCTTCATTGTGCCAGGCATACCAAAAAAATATAGTGGGTATGATTCAATAAAGATATCACATTCCATTATTTTTTTTATCATTACACTAGCATCATCATTTTTAATTACACACTCACCAGGAGTTCTTCCCCAGCAAGAAAGACATCCTAAGCAAGGCTTGATATTTAAATCATTAATCCAAACATATTCAGCTTCATATGAAGAATCCGCTAGAATGATTCCCTCAACAAAGGCTTTTGTAGCTTTAAATGTTGAGGAATTATTACCCTTAGGACTTCCGTTTAGAATTAAAACCTTTTTAGGCATTATTCTTCACTCCCATAAACCTGAGCCTTATTAACAGCTGTAAAAGTCATTGATCCCTTAGAATAAATCTTATCATCAACCTTTACAACCGCATCAAATGATGTAAGAGGTCCAGCTTGACGTGTTTTAGTAACTGTAATAACTAAACGATCACCAGGAATTACGGGCTTAATAAATTTAAAATTATCAACCTTTAATAAAACATATATTAAATCAGGATTAGTCCCATCATCTTCCATAACTAGGCTTGATAGCTGAGCACACGCCTCAACAATTAAAACACCTGGCATAATTGGTGAATCAGGAAAATGCCCCATAAAATAAGGCTCATTAACCGAAACACACTTAATACCTGTTGCACTAACATTTGGCTCAAGCTCAGTTACACGCTCAATCATTTGGAAGGGTGGACGTTGCTTGATACGCTTGTTAATATCATTAATATTCATCATAGGGATAGTCCTCCATCAAGTGTTATTGTTTGTCCTGTAATATAAGCTGATGCATCTGAGGCTAAGAAGCTTACTAAATTAGCTACATCCTCAGTACGTCCTAACTTATGAAGAGGAATATTTTTTAAATATTCTTCCTTCTTCTCAACTGGAATATGATCTAGCATTTCTGTTTCAATAAAGCCAGGAGCTACCGCATTAACGCGAATACCATAAGGTGCAAGCTCCTTAGCTAAAGTTTGTGTCATAGAGTTTACCGCCCCCTTAGTAGCGCTGTAAACACTTTGACCAGGTAATGAGAATTTACCAGATACACTTGACATATTTATAATAACACCTGCTTTTTTTCTAAACATTTTTAAAGCTGCTTGTTGAGCACAGTAAAAATAGCCCTTAACATTTAATTGAAAGCAGTCATCTAATGTTTGGCTTGACATCATAAGTAAAAATTCATCACGAACGATACCAGCATTATTTACAAGAACGTCAATAGAGCCATATTCCTTATAAACATCACGAATCATAGCCTTTACATCATCAAGTTTTGATACGTCAGCCTTATAAATCATTCCTTCGCCACCATTGTTTTTAATCTCATCAAGAGTAGCTTGAGCGTGAGATTCAGAATGACTATAATTTACAACTACAGCATATCCATCCTTTGCAAGACGAATAGCACATGCACGACCGATGCCCTTAGAAGCACCTGTTACGATTGCAACCTTCATTATAAACACCTCTTACTTCTTTAATACAACAGCACAATAAGAACCACCAGAACCATAAGCTGTAACTAAAATAGTTTGTAAATTCTTAGCCTCTACTGTTGTTTCCTTAATATTAGAAGAAACTAAATATGCCTTAGATGAAGCAATATCTCCACCAAGCATTAAAGCAGCATGAGCACAAGATAGAGCAGCTGATGCAGCACGACCCTCACCTGTATATCTTCTTACGTTGATAATTGGTAATTTAGCTAAAGAATCACCAAATACTCTTCTGTATGAGCTTAGCTCTTCATTATCAATAATATGGTTACCATTTGCGAATCCACAAATAGCATCAATCTCATTAAGAGATACACCAGCCTCAGCTAATGCTTCATTAATAGCAGCATCTAAAGCCTCAGATGAGCCCTCAAGAGTACCGAACTTAACATTCTTATGAGTCATACCATAGCCAGCAACATAAGCATACTTCTTAGCACCACGAAGGGTTGCAGAAGCTTCTGACTCACATACGATTGTTGTCGAACCATCAGCTAAAGTAAAGCCCTTAGCATTTTCATATGGCTTTGTAGGATTTTGAGCAACATAGCCAAGCTTATTATAAAGCTCAGAAATAATTTCAATATTTTCATCACTACCTGAAGCAAGTACAACCTCTTCTTGACCTTGCTCGATAATATTCTTAGCATAAGCTACAGCCGCAAGACCAGATTGAGCACCATTTGTAATAGTTACATTATAGCCCTTAACACCTGAGCAAATTGATAAATATCCACCAGCGGCGTTGTATACAGTATTAGGGAAGTTAAAGGCACTACCAGATGCATTACCCTTTGAAGCGATATTTTCCTCAAATAGGCAGCCCATACCTAAAGCTCCTTCACTTGTACCAACAACGATACCAAGCTTTGTAGCATTTTCATCAGTAATTGTGTAGCCTGCATGCTTTAAAGCAGCCATACCAGAAACAGCCTCTAGCTTAGAGAAGTTATCAAGCTTACGATAGAAGGCCATCTTTAAGCCAAGCTCCTCATAATCAGGTTGACCGACAGTTGAATTTACACAAGATGATTCTACTGTAACATCATTTGCTACATTTTCAATATATTTTGAAACACCATTTCCAAGAGGTGAAACAATACCAAAGCCAGTAATATATGTCTTTTCCTTTTTTTCTGGTAAAACAACATTACCCTCACTCTTAGAGAAAATAATACTTGCGTTATTTCCACCAAAGGCAAATGAGTTAGACATTACAGTCTTAAGCTCCTTCTTACGAGCAATATTTGGAACAAAATCAATCTTTCCAGCTTTTTCCTTTAAAGCAACTAAATCCTCATCAGAATAGCCAAGAGTTGCAGGCACAATATTAGATGTTAAAGCCTTAATTGCAAATACAGCTTCAATTGCACCAGCTGCACCTAGACAGTGACCTACCATAGGCTTAGTTGATGATACACTTAAATCATCATTTGTTTCATCAAAGATAGTGTGAAGTGATAAGAATTCAGCGTTATCATTCTTAGCTGTACCAGTACCATGGGCATTGATATAGCCAATTTCAGAAGGTTCAACACCAGAATTTTTTAAAGCCCAGCGAATAGCGTTCATTTGTCCTTCGCCATCTTCTCTTGGAGCTGTAATATGATGAGCATCTGAAGAAACACCAGAGCCTAAAACCTCACAATACATATGAGCACCACGCTTCTTAGCGTGCTCATAAGACTCAACAATAACAATACCTGAGCCCTCACCTAAAGTGATACCTGTACAGTGATTGAATGATGAGCAAGGATTAGAATCTAGAGCATGTAGAGCAAGGAATCCTGCATAAGGAACAGATGCAAAGGCATCAGCTCCACCGGCAACAACAACATCAGCCTTACCAGCACGAATTAAATCACATGCGTAAGCAATTGAAATAGTTCCTGCAGCACATGCATTAGCAATATTAGTTACAGTACCACCAGCATTTAAATCGCCAGCAACCTGAGATGCAATAGCTGAAATTGGCATCTTTGTAACATCAGAAGCATCACGACCATTCTTGTAGTAGTGTTCAATTGAAACAACACCACCAACACATGAACCAATGATAACACTTACTCTTGAAGAACCTTGAAAATCAGCAAGCTTAGCATCAGCTACAGCCTCACGTGCAGCCTTAATACAAAGCTTAGATACACGGTCAAGATTATCTCCCTTAGATTCAATATCACTAAGATCAGTTGAAACCTCAGCAGCTAGCTTAGCATAGCAATCTGTAGTATCTACAGACTTAGTTTCCTTAATTCCAGATACAGAATTAATCGCATTTGTAAAGCATTCCTCTACATTATTACCAATTGCACTGATCATACCTAAACCAGTAACAACGCATCTATTTTTATTTTCTGTCATATTATTTTTTCCTTTCGATTTATATTTAAAAAATGGTTGCAAATAATATGCAACCATCTGCTTGAATTAATTGTGTGATACGATATAAGCAGCTAAAGTATTAATATTTTGGAAATTTTCCTTAGCTACACCTGACATAGAAACGCCAAATGTTTCATCGATATAAGTAATTAATTCGATTGAATCAATTGAATCTAGACCAATTCCGTCACCGAATAACATAGTGTCATCTTCAAGTTCTGAAGCATCTACTCCTAAATTATTTGTGAAAAATTCCTTTAGTTTTCCTTTGATTTCTTGTTCTGTCATAATATGATTCTCCTTTATTTTTTTAATCTTAATATAATTTTAATGAATTTCATTAATAATTATCTGTTTAATTCATTTTCTACTTTTTATGTTATAATAAATACAACTAGGAGGTTTAGCTATGAACAATATTAATGGTTTAATCAAAGCTAATCAAATATCTAATAAATTAACTAAAGAATCTATTCAAGAGGCTCTTTTAGTTTTACTTTCTAAAAAAGCTATTGAAGAAGTTAGAATAACTGAAATTGTCAAAAAAGCGGGAATTTCAAGAACTGCATTTTATAATAATTACACCTCAAAAGAGGAGGTACTAAATGATATTATTACAACCTTTTTAAAGTCAATTAATAAAAGAATACATATTTATGAAAATCCAACAAGCTATCATTGGTTTTTAACCTTCTTTACAGAAGTTAAAAAAAATGCTCGTTTTTTCAGTTCCATTTCAACTGTAATTCCAAGATATTTATTAAATTTGACTCCTAATGGAGAAAATGATTCTAACAATGTCTATGAGCAAAAAGCATTTGAAGCAGCCATAGGTGTGTTAATTTATACATGGCTTAATGACCCTAAGGAATCTCCAAGTGAAATGGCAATCATTTGTGAGAAAATGTTTAAGGGTTTTAGTAATATAACATATATTACCAAAAATGTATAATCAACATTACATTGTTGACTAAATTTTATCATTATTTGAATTATCATTCAACCTTTTATATTCGGAGTGTACACTTTTTGTCATTTTGTAAACTCATCGTTTACAATTTAATTTCCCTTTATTTTTTATAAAACATGTTATATACTAGACATATAGAAAGTTGGTACTGATATGAGAATAAAACAAAAATCATTACTTAAACTTAATATTTTAATTAAAGGCCTTTTCGCTTAATTGCGAAAAGGTCTTATTTTTTTGCGAAAAATTGGAGGATTACATATGATTAAAGAAAAAAATAACGAAGTATTTGAGAAAGACTATTTTAAGGATTTACAAGAAATCAAGGAGGCTATCAGAACAAACCAGAACAAAGCTATGGTTATAGTAAATAGTGCGATGATTATGACTTATTATGAGATTGGTACGATTATCAATAAAAGGAAAACTTGGGGTAGTAAATATATAAAGAATCTAGCTAATGATTTAAAGGAATATGGGAAAGGTTATTCTTATGATCAGCTTAAAAGAATGGCTCAATTTGCGAATGAATTTTCTGTCCAAGAAATCGGGGCACAACCTGTGCCCCAAATACCTTGGAGCTCAATTATTGTAATTATGCAAAAGTCTTCCTCACATGAAAAAATGCTGTGGTATATTAATGAAACATATAAAAATGGTTGGTCTGATCTATGGTATTAAATCAAATAGCTATGGCATCTTATGAACGTAGTTTAATTGAACCTACTACTTCTAATATAACTAAATCTGACGATTTATCTAATGAGTTATTTAAGGATACTTATGTTTTTGATTTCTTAGATAAGAATAGCATTAAAAATGAAAAGGATTTAAAGGATCAAATGATTGATAATATCA
>MNRZ01000063.1:0-14887 GCA_001916215.1 Clostridium sp. CAG:307_30_263 | reverse complement strand
TTTATATCATACTAAAATACATTGTTATGTTGTAATTGAGGTCAAGATTGGAAAATTCCATCCTGCTGATTTAGGACAACTTATCTTTTATGTTAATGCCATAAATAAACTTGAAAAAACAGAAGGAGATTCTAATACAATTGGATTACTTCTTTGTAAGGACGCAGATAAATTTGTAGCAGAAACAACACTTGAAAACTCTTTACTTAAGCTTGGTATTTCTAAATATAAGTTTATTGAAGAATTACCAGAATACCTAAATAGAAAACTAAAGAGTATGAAGCTAAATAGATAAAAAATAATTGAAGTACACTATACTTCAATTAAAATTTAATATATGATACAACATCATCAATTGTTGGATGATCATCATATTTAAAATGATGTATATATCTTTCATCACATGTGTAGATACAAAGTTCCTCATTTTCTTTAAGTGGTAAATACTTTGGAATTAATTCTTTAATTGAATCTACATCCTCAAGTACTTCTGTCCCTAGTAAAGTAGCATTTAATCTACCATTTATCATTTGAACATTATTAATTAAAAAATAATACGCTTTTGTTTGATCAATAATTGGTTTATTTGTTTTTGTGTTTATTATTTGTGCAACCATTTTATAACTCCTTAATTTCTATAAATAGTATACTCTTATTATTAGATTTGTTCAAACAAAAATAGTTTTCCTTACTAACTGGAAAACTATTTTAATTTTATTCTAAATTTTATTTAAAACATCTGTAAGCTTCTTACATTGCTTTTTAGTGAATGGAACAACACTCTTAATTAACCAAATTAAAGGATGACTTGATAAGCATAAACAAATAAGAAGTAAGATTGAAGATATTGGTAGTGATTTAACTTGACCACCTACAACCTTTGAATATTTAACCTTTATATTAGTTTGAAGACCATCAATTTTCAAATAGCCATTTTCATCAAGTGACTGAACTATTGAAGTTCCACTACCCTTACATTTATAATTAGTTATTTTATTATTTACAATATAATAGCCTTGTTCTGTTATATTGATTTCTGGAGTATAAATAACGTTAGTTTTTTTATTATTAATATAATATTCCTTACCAATAATCTTTAGTGTATCAGTTAAAGATGAATCATATTCGATTTCTGTTTCATCTCCACCAATCCACACATGATTGTTTGTAGAAGAAATTAATAAGCCTTTTCCCTCAAATAATTGATAAATCCGAGTGCCATTAACATATACATTATAATTCTTATCTAGCGTAATAGCTCCAACAGTTGTTTCAGCAGTTCTAACATCTGTACGGTATCCATTTACAATGTAATAATTATTATTGATTGTAACCTCAGGTAAAATATTATAGCCTGTATTAATTATTACCTCATTTACACCATCTGTATAAACAAGATTTACAATACCATTACTTGAAGGATATAAATTATACTGATAATTTGGATTATATATATAGCTTGTTTCTGCAGCACCAATTGCAAAATGATTATTAACAGTTTTTGTAAGAGTTGGTAAAACTGGCTTATATTCTGTAATAACAACCGTATCAACAATTAAATATCCATTTGCGTCTACCTCTGCCGAATGTGTTGCGGACTGCTTTACACATAACTCATCAAGTACATATCCATCAACAGTATAATGATTTGCTTCTGAAACTGATACAACCTGCGTTTCCCAAGTCATTACCTCTTGGCTCTTTGAATAATATTCTAGACCAGGGATAATCGGAGCGAAATCAAAGAATGATGGCACTAAAATCGTTGCAAATACGAATGCTGTAAATACACCGCCAAATAATATCTTACGTGTATTATTTATAAAAGGTTTACATGTTTCATATAAAACCATCATACATGTAAATGTAGCAACTATAACAATAATTGTTGATGTGGTTCTTCCAGTCATATCCAATTGATTTTGAAGTAAAAATACCAATATTGACTGGATTACAATAACAATCGCACCTGGAAGAGCACTCTTAATAATCGTTGACAAGAAATTTTTAGGTGCTGCTTGCCTATTAGGCTCTAGTCCAAGCACTAAAGAAGGAATACCAATACATAATGCATCAATCATTAATAACTGATTAGTACTAATTGGGTATGAACCTCTAATTAATGCAACAATAGCAAGAAGTAAACTAAACATTGTCTTTGTCAAATAAAGTTTAGCAACCTTAGCAATATTAGAAATAACACGACGTCCTTCTGATACAACTCGAGGCATTGAACCAAAATTAGAATCTAAAAGAACCAGATGGGACACATTACGTGCTGCTTCACTACCAGAAGCTACCGCAATAGAGCAATCAGCCTCCTTTAGGGCAAGAATATCATTAACACCATCACCGGTCATCGCAACCTTATGTCCTAATTCCTGTAAAGATTTAACAAGTAGACGTTTTTGTCCAGGGCTAACTCGACCAAATACAGTATATTTAGACGCGGCTCTAACAACCTCTGTATCTGTTAAACCATCAAGTGAAATATAATTTTCAGCATTAGTAATACCAGCTCTTTCTGCTACCTTTGATACAGTAACAGGATTATCACCAGATATAACCTTAACTTCAACGCCAGCTTCCTTAAAGTAAGAAATTGTATCAATTGCATCAGGTCTTACATTATCCTCAATTAAAATAAGAGATACCGGTTCTAATTCTACCTTAGGAAGTGCACCATCCTTTATTGCTTCATTTGTATGAGCAATAACAAGAACACGATATCCTTCCTTAGCAGCTTTATTTACATCAGCCGCAACAAACTTATAATTAGCCTTCAATACAAATTCAGGAGCACCTAAAACAATTGTACCAATACCATCAAAGGTGACTGCACTATATTTTCTTTGAGAAGAAAAGGGAATAATATCCGTATGCTTAATTCTTTTTGCACGGCCAAATTTATTTTCCAAAGCTACATTTGTTAAATTTTGGTCGTTTGTTGCATTAAGCATTGCTGATACAATATCCTTAGTTGATAAATTGCCAATAATATCATAATCAATTACATTACGAACATTCATTGTTCCGTCAGTAATTGTACCAGTTTTATCAAGGCATAAAACATCTACACGAGCAAGCATTTCAATACAATATAATTCTTGAACTAAAACATTATTTTTAGCAAGTCTTAAGACGCCAACTGCTAAAGCAACTGAAGTTACAAGATATAGTCCGGATGGAATCATACCAATCATCGCACCAGCTGTTTTACGAATTGATGTTTCATAATCAAGACCTGTTCTTAAATACTGAATAAAGAACAAGCTAACACCAATAACAACAGTTAAAATACCCATTACTAAAATTATTTTATTTAATGCTTTTAATAATTCTGAATTAGGCTTTTTATATTGTTTTGCTTGACCAGTTAAGCGTTCAATATAATTATCGTCTCCAACCTTATCAACACGGGCAATACAAGTGCCAGAAACAACAAACGAACCAGAATATAAAATGTCACCTGGCTTCTTAATAATTGCATTTGCCTCACCAGTTAATAGTGATTCATTAACCTCTATTTGCCCTTCAACAACAATACTATCTGAACAAATTTGCTTACCCGTTTTTAAGCTTATTAAATCATCAAGTACAACCTCGTTAATAGTAACCTCTTGAAATTTTGAATCACGAAGCACATCACAAGTTGGTGCTGAAATTAAAGTAAGCTTATCAATTGTTTTTTTAGCACTTATTTCTTGAATGATACCAATAACTAAATTAAGAAGAACAATAACAAGGAAGGTTAAATCCTTAATACTATTAACAGAAATTAAAAATCCAGCGATTATAAATATTAAAATATTAAATGGCGTAACAATATTTCCAATTATAATTTGTGAAATTGTTTTAGTCGAACCCATCGATTTGTAATTGTTTAATCCGGCTGAAATACGTTTATCAATTTGTTCCTCTGTAAGACCAACATTTATATCCGGCTCATAGCGCTCAATCTCTAGGTTTTTCTTTCTAAGCTTTTTAGCAAGTTTAGGTGAAGAGACAATCTTATCACGTCTTTTTTGAGCTTGAGCGACACTTTTTTCTTCTTCGCTCTTATTATGCTCAACCGCTCTTTTTTGAGCCATTTCTTCAAACTTACGTTGTCGTTCTTTTTGCGCCTCAAGCTTTTTTTCTTCCTTTAAAAGCTGTTGACGCTCACGTTCCTTACGCTTTTGAGCAATTTCAGCATTTTTTTGTTCTAAAGCCTGACGGCGTTTTTCTTCTTTGATAGCCTCAATTTCATCACGGAAGTTTTCTTTAAAATCAGCTTCGTCATTGCTAGCACTTGCATCTTCATCATCACTTGAATCATTATTTGAATCTGGACTTTCATTTAATTCTTCTAAATTTTCAGTTAATTCTTTTGAATCCTCTTCTGAAGAGTCAAAAGATTCCCTTTCATCAGCATCGTAATTTGTATCCTCAGATAATTGCTCTTCTTGTTCTTCATCAGAAGTTTCTTCATTTACATCATTTATAGATTCATTATTTTCATCATCTACTTGACCGAATGAAAAGCCAGTCTCTTCATTTTTTAATTCATCATCAACGATTTCAGCATCAATTGCATCATCATCATTATTAACTTTATTTTCATAATCTTTTTCATTACTCATGCTGATCACCACCTAACTCTATATACTTTATTGCTTCATCAAATATTTCATTCATTCTATCATAATAACCTGAAAGATATAAATATCCAACTAAAGCTTCAAATCCTGTTCCTTCAAGATAATCAATACGATCAATATTTTTTCTTACCTTTAAAACATTAGAATTTCTTCCTCTTTTATAATACTGCAATTCTTCATCAGATAAAAGATTTTTTTCTTTAAAATATCTAATTACTGATGCTTGAGCTTCTCCACTAGTATATTTAATCGCATGCTTATGTAAATCATTAACTTTAGTATATCCTAATTTTAGCAAATGTTTCCTTATATATAACTCATAAGCACTATCACCAATATACGCAAGGGTTAAGCCATTATATAGCTTAGCATCCATTAAATAACACCAGCCTCAGTTAAAACTGCTCTAAGTTTATCAGCCTCTTCAAAATTTTTAACACTTTTAGCTTGAACCCATTCATTATATATCTTTCTTGTTTCATCATTTAAAGGTGTATATGGCATCATTACTCCAAAAACATCCATTATTTGTTTAATCATATTAGCTTTTTTAGCTATAACATCTAAATTACCAGCTCTTGTTGCACTATTAAGTTCCTTTAATAAACTACTTGCAAGACTCATTACATTTTGACAATTTAAATCTTGATTCATATAATTTATAAATGCTTCCTTATCCTCTTTTATAACCTCATTACTTTTATAATTGTTATAATCAAGTGCTAGCATAGCATTCTTATAAGCCCTCGTAAATTTATCATACTCCTTTTTATATTGATTAAATAGCTCTTCATCATAGCTAATTGAATTACGATATGGTTGAGTTACAATTAAAAGTCTTAAACTCATTAAATCCTCTTGAGTCTTAAAATCATTTACAAGAATTACATTACCTAAAGATTTTGACATTTTTTGACCCTTTAGATTTAAACGACCAACATGCATCCAATATGATGCAAGCGTATTACCATACATAGCTTTTGCTTGGGCAATTTCATTTTCGTGATGAGGGAACTTTAAATCCATTCCACCGCCATGAATATCAATCATTTTATGATTAAAAATTTTATCAATCATACATACGCATTCAGTGTGCCATCCAGGACGACCAGGGCCATATATTGATGGCCATTTAATTCCAACATTTGTTTTTTTCCATAAAACAAAATCGAGCGGATTTTCTTTTTTAGTATCCACATCCTTACGAACACCATTTTGAAGTTCTTCTTGGACCTGATTAGATAAAACTCCATATGAGTCAAGATGATTAACTCTAAAGTAAACATCACCATTAACCTCATATGCATATCCTTTGTTGACTAACTGACCAATAAAATCAAGCATTTCTTTAATATACGCTGTTGCGTGAGGAACAAAGGTTGGTCTTTTAGAACCCAGGTCATTACAATTTTTAAAATATGCATCCTCATATTTTTTAGCAATTTCTTCTTCTGACACACCTTGTTCTAAGGCTTTATTAATAATTTTATCGTCTACATCTGTAATATTAGATGCATAATTGACCTTATAGCCTATATATTCTAAATAATTTTTTAGCATGTCATAAAAAATCACAGGCCGAGCATTACCAATATGAATATAATCATAAACGGTTGGTCCACAAACATACATGTTTACAATCCCTGGCTCATGTGTTTTAAATTCTTCTATTTTATTCGTTAGTGAATTATATATCATTAATCCCATCATATCACCTATTTCATTAATTTTAGCTAATATTAACAAAAACGCCCAGTATTATCTAGACGCTTTTTTGCCAAACTAGAAAAGTTCTTGAAGTTTAGCTATTAATTGGTTAAATTCCTCAGCATTATATGCATCAATTTCTGTTCCTTTAAATTGACTGATTTCAGTACTTTTTCCGAAACTCTCTTCACAGCTTGACCTTAAATATGTTGTAGGTAATTGGAAATAATTTTGATTATTTTCTTCCTTACCTGTCATTGTAATTTTAAATACTCTATCATATTCAGGAGTCTTAGTATGTTTAGGATTTTCCTCCGCAATCTCTTTTGAAGTTAATTTAACCGATACTGTTCTTCCTTCCCCAAAATATGCAACATGATTAATTGAAGGCTGAATTTCGGATACATTAAAGCCGCAGAATAATCCAATAGCTACATTGTATGCATTATATGATTCAAAGGAAATAGAACCAGTTGCAGCGGAGCTTCTAATAACACCCTTGTTATATCCTGCAAATGATCCAATTGCTACATTAATCTCATTGTTAATCTTCCATTCCTTTTCAGCATCCTCACTCTTATCCTCAGAATCCTTATTAGCATAAACCTTATCTACAATATTATCATCAAGATTAAACTTAGAATCAATATTAACATAAGAAATAGTGTTTCTGATTCTTCCATCATTTTTACCAACAACACCACCAATTAACTGAACAATTTCCGTACTTGTTGTAAAATCAGAAGAATTATTATATTCTTGATTAATTGTAATTTTACCTGTTACAACACAATTTTCAATCCATTTACCTTCAGCCATTGCGTTTTGTCCCGCAATACCACCAGCGTAAACAACTTTTCCTCTTTCAATATTTAAGTCAAGATTCTCAACTGTAGAATTTATAATACTTCCCCCTGTGTTTTGTCCAATAAGACCACCAACATAGAAAGTTTTTCCACTTGTTGAAGATGTAGAAACCTTAATTTTTAAATTTGAAACCTTTACATTTTCAATTGATGAACCAGACTCTGCTCTTCCAGCTACTACACCAATATAAGTATCGCTATATCTTGTCATATTAAGATATACATTTTCAAAATTAATATTTTTAATTTGAGCACCTTCAGCTAAATAACCAAAGAATCCATAATCAGATGTAGATGATGTTTGCTTGAAATTTGAAATTGTATGGCCGTTTCCATCAAATGTACCAGTAAAAGCCTTTGATGATGATGAAGAGAAAACAGGTGTCCATTCCTTTAAGTCGCCCTTTTCAATCTCAGTAATTCCTTCATTTTCTGCATTACCAGTCCCAAGAGCAATATCATTGTCCAAAATATAATAACCATCTAAATCATTAGCCATTTTTGAAAAATCATCAGCTGATGTAATATGAATGGCCTCTGTATGAGACGATCCTGCCTTATTTGTTTTAGCTTCAATTTGTGCGATTGTATATTGATGTTCCTTTATTGTACATACAAGCTTAACAGTATAAGGAGTGTTTTCATCAAGTGATTGAATTGTAACCTGCTGAGTAGTATCCTCACTAGTACCACCTAGCTTATCACAATTAGATGTAGTCTTTCTATCTCCATCAGCATTATACAATTGAATTTGAACAGATCCTTGTGTTACTTCCTTTGCCTCATCATTTAACGAAGCTTTAATTGTTAAAGTATATCTTGTTTGGTCTAATACTATTAACTCACCTGTTGCGGTAATCTTACTGCTACAACTTGCAAGTGTAATTATACCTATAATAAACATAGCCAATATGCTAAATAATTTATATTTTCTCATAAAAACAACCTCATTTTTAATATAATTTTCTTATTTTATTATACTCTAAATTTGTTCTTCTTACAATAAATTTATATTCTAAAAAAATTTTTATCAAATAATTTCAATTAATTAAGTCTTAAAATTCATTTTTTTAATAAAATATAACATTTTCATAATATAATTATAGACCAAAAAATAGTTTACTTATAAAACATATTTCATATTTGTGAAATTTTATAAATTGACATTACTTTCCTTTCTATATATAATATAAACTAGGTTATTTTGTTATATTGGTATTCTACTAAAGGAGTTATTTTATGAAATTAGGATTAGATGTTGGCTCAACTACAATTAAATATGTTGTGCTAGATGACAATGAAAATATTATTTTAAAAGATTATAAGAGACACTATTCTCATATCAAAGAAAATGTTTTAGAAATTCTTAATAATTTAAAGAAAAAAGGAATTATCACAGATAATTTTAAATTTGGAATAAGTGGTTCTGCCGGAATGGGACTAGCAAATGGTTCCCATATTACCTTTGTTCAAGAGGTTTATGCAACAAGAATAGCTGCAAATAAGCTTATACCAGGTACAGATGTAATTATTGAGCTTGGAGGCGAAGATGCCAAAATATTATTCCTATCTGATGGTATGGAAGTAAGAATGAATGGATCATGTGCTGGTGGTACAGGTGCCTTCATTGATCAAATGGCAACCCTTCTTAATGTTGATATAACTGAAATTAATGGTTATGCTAAGGAGCATGAAAAGCTTTATAATATCGCATCTCGCTGTGGTGTATTTGCTAAAACCGATATTCAACCACTTTTAAATCAAGGAGCGTCTAAATCTGATATTGCCGCTTCTATCTTTAAGGCAGTCGTTAACCAAACTATCGGAGGACTTGCCCAAGGAAGAGAAATAACTGGTAAGGTTGCTTATTTAGGAGGACCATTAACATTCCTATCAGAGCTTCAAGAAAGCTTTAATGAATCACTTCACCTAAATGGCTTTTGTCCAGAAAATTCATTATACTTTGTAGCTTTAGGTGCAGCATTTTGTGCAACTAATGACTATAATATCAATGAAGTAATAGGCAAAATTGAAAACTACCATTCTAATTCTAAAATTGGTTTTAATGCTCCTCTTTTTGAATCACAAGCTGATCTTGAAAAATTCCGTAAGCGTCATGCTGAGGATAATGTTAAAACATTACCACTTGATAACTACACAAAGCCTTTATACTTAGGTGTTGATAGTGGTTCAACAACTTTAAAAATGGTTTTAATTGACGAAGATCTAAATATTCGTTACTCTAAATATTTATCAAATAAAGGAAATCCTGTTGATTTATTCAAAAATATATTAAATGATATCTATACTGAGCATCCTTATATTCATATTGTAGGAGCCTCTTCTACAGGATATGGTGAGGAGCTTATTAAAAATGCCTTTAATCTTGATGGTGGTCTTGTTGAAACAATGGCTCACTTCAAAGCTGCAAAGCATTTTATGCCATCAGTTGATTTCATCATTGATATCGGAGGACAAGATATAAAATGCTTTAAGATTGAGCATGGTGTTATTTCTAATATCTTCTTAAACGAGGCCTGTTCTTCTGGTTGTGGCTCTTTCCTTCAGACTTTCGCCAATGCTTTAGGATATCAAATTGAGGATTTTGCTAAAATGGGGCTTTTAGCACCAAAGCCTGTTGATTTAGGCTCAAGATGTACTGTATTTATGAATTCATCTGTTAAGCAAGCACAAAAAGATGGAGCTACTATTGATAATATTTCTGCTGGTCTTTCTATTTCTGTTGTTAAAAATGCTCTTTATAAGGTAATTAGAGCGACTAATGTAGATTCCCTTGGCAAGCACGTTGTAGTTCAGGGTGGAACCTTCCATAATGAAGCGGTTTTAAGAGCCTTCGAACGAGAGCTTAACCTAAATGTTGTTTGTCCTAACATTGCAGGACTTATGGGGGCTTATGGTGCCGCCTTGTATGCTAAGGATTTAGGTCTTTTAAATTCTTCTATTTTAACACCTGAACAATTAAAAAGCTTCAAGCATGAAGTTAAATTTGTAAACTGCGGATTATGTAATAATCGTTGTAGTCTAACAGTTAATAGCTTTGGTGCTAATTCTAAGAAATTTATCAGTGGTAATCGTTGTGAAAAACCATTAACTAACGGAATTGCTAGATCTTCAAGTCTTAATCTTTATGAATATATAAAGAATAGACTTCAAAGCTATAAGCCTAAAGAAGGAAAACGTGGAAAAATTGGTATTCCTCTTGTTTTAAATAACTATGAGCTTTTACCTTTCTGGCATACCTTCTTTACAAACCTTGGTTTTGAAGTTATAAATAGTGGATTTTCAAACGCTAAGCTATTTACATCCGGCCAACATACCATTCCTTCTGATACTGTTTGCTATCCAGCCAAGCTTGTTCATGGTCATATTGAGAAGCTTTTAGGTGATGGCATTCAAACTATATTCTATCCTTGTATGTCTTATAATATTGATGAGCATAAGGGTGATAATCACTATAACTGCCCGATTGTAGCATACTATCCTGAAAACATTAAAAATAATGTTAAGGCCATTAAAAATATAACATTCATAAGTGATTATTTAGGTATCTTTGATGAACGTAAATTTGAAAAATCTATTTATGAAATTCTAAAGAAATATTTTAATGATATTACGATGAAGGAAATAAAGGAAGCAAGTAAAAAAGCTTATTACGAATATAAATACCACCTAGCAGACATTAGAGTTAGAGGTAAAGAAATTATTGAAGAAGCTCGCAAGGAGGGAAAGCAAATTATTGTTCTTGCTGGACGTCCTTACCATGTTGATCCTGAGGTTAATCATGGTATTGATAAACTAATTGCTGGTTTTGATGTTGCAATTGTTACAGAAGAATCAATTGCTTATCTTGAAGAGAAATTCCCTGTAAATGTTCTTAACCAATGGACATATCATGCTAGACTTTATGCAGCTGCTAAATATGTTATTAACCAGCCTGATATGAACCTTGTTCAGCTTGTATCATTCGGCTGTGGACTTGACGCCGTTACAACTGATGAATGCAAAGACATTCTTGAGCGTCATGGTAAAATTTATACCCAAATTAAAATTGATGAAATTACCAATTTAGGAGCTGTAAAAATAAGACTACGTTCTTTATTTGAAGCTCTAAAGCAAGAAAAGGAGGCCAATCATGATTAATACTGATGATATTAAGGTTGAATATCCTAAATTTACTCAAGAAATGAAAAAAACACATACTATTTTAATTCCTTCAATGCTTGATATTCATTTTGCCTTATTTGAAAATGCTTTAAATAGCTGTGGCTATAAAACAGAAATTTTAAAGAATAAAGGTCCTGAATGTGCCGCAGAGGGACTTAAATATGTTCACAATGATACATGCTATCCTGCTTTACTTGTAATTGGCCAATTTATTGATGCCCTAAATCACCGTGATGATTTAGACCATGTAGCCCTTTTAATTACTCAAACAGGTGGAGGATGTCGTGCATCTAACTATATTCACCTTTTAAGAAAAGCCTTAGTAAAGGCAGGATACGGCTATATCCCTGTTGTATCATTAAACGCGGCTAACCTAGAAAAGGATTCAGGCTTCAAAATAACCTATTCTTTAATTAAAAGAGTTGTAGCTGCCTTATGCTATGGTGACTTTATTATGTATTTAAATAACAAAGCTAGATCATATGAAAAAAACAAGGGCGATTCACAAAAGATTGTTAATAAATGGGTCCATGATATAAGAGAAATGTTTTATCAAAATAAAGGCTCATCATACCACGAAATAAAGAAAAATATGTGTCTTATAGCCCAAGATTTTGATAAAGTTGAATTAACCCAGGAAATTAAGCCTCGTGTTGGTATTGTTGGTGAAATTTATATCAAATATGCCGCCCTAGGAAATAATGGTCTTGAGGACTTCCTCATTAGCGAAAATGCTGAGGTAATGGTACCCGGTGTTTTAGGCTTTGCCTTCTATTGTTGCTACAACGCCTTATATGATAAAAAGATTTACAAACGTGGAACTAAGGCAGCCTTAATTAATCGCTTAGTTATATGGTACTTTAAGCGTCGTGAAAAGCTTATGATAAATGCCATTAAAGAAAATACTAAATTTACACCAATGAATCCTTTTACAGAAACCAAGGAAATGTGTAATGGTGTCATTGGCCATGGAGCTAAAATGGGTGAGGGCTGGCTACTTACCTCTGAAATGGTCGAGCTTTGTGAGCTAGGATATACAAATATCGTTTGTGCTCAGCCTTTTGGCTGTCTACCAAATCATATTTGTGGTAAGGGTGTTATGAAAACAATTAAAGAGCATAATCCTCATGCTAATATTGTAGCTATCGACTATGATCCATCTGCTACAAAGGTTAATCAAGAAAACCGAATTAAGCTTATGCTAGCCATTGCAAGAGAAAATCTTGATGATAAACAAATTTTATAAAAACAAGGTCTTTACAATTCAAGTAAGGACCTTTCTTTATTTATTAAATGTTATAGTTTATTCATTTATAATATTTAAAACATTATCATTATAATTTAAAATTAGCTTACTACCCTTGTAATATAGCGTCATTGAGTTTTCATCCTCTTCAATTTTAGAATAAACATTTAATCGATTTTGAAAATCATTTATTAACTGTTTTGTTCTTAAAAAATCGACGTTAACATTTGAAAAATCAGAAGATGATACAGAATTAATACTCATTTTTTGGTTAGCATCAATCGCATATAAAGGAAATGGAATTCTATAAAAACTCATCACAGCAATATCAACAACAGTATACTTTTATTGATATTCCATTTTTAACGAATACATTCCTTTATTATTTATTTGAATAAATTGATAATCCGGGTAATGAACATCTAATTTTGTAATACCTTGATTTGCTAATTCTTGGTAAGCATCTTCCTCATTCTTTTTAGTTTTATACCATACACCCCCCATCATAGATCCTTGATCCCACTCAACTTTTGATAAATCTAATCTAATTATATTATTACTATAGATTGTATCAATCTCAATGGTATTTGTTTTAGTAAGTCCACCACATGATGTAAATATAAAAGCACAAAATACAAATAAAAGATTTAAAATTATTAAATTAACATCTCCTTAAAAAATATAAGTGTTCTACTTACAGCTAAAAGAGAAAATACTTCCTAACACATATTCTGTCACAACAACTTCATTCCTCCATCTCCAACCTAAATGACACTTAAATTTCCAACTATCCAAATCTTTGCAATCCAATTCATATGCGACAATTGCATGATTTCCTGTTTTACCACTACTAGTAGAGCTTTCATACTTAAAATTTCCAAACAATTCAACTAGATTTTCATTTGCCTCACCATGGATAGATGTAGCAATTACTCCAACTGTGTTAATCAATATAGCTAACTTTAAAATATTCATTTTTACCTATTGACATATTACCGGTATGCTCTTTTGTTTCATACCTGGATATAAACTCATCTAGTTTTTTTGAATCATCAACAATAATAAATGTATAAAAATCATCAAATATTTTTTTACAAATAAGCCCGTTTTTTAGCATAATTAAATATCATCTTTATTACTTCTCTTTTATATATGAAATTAATTCTTTTAATCCCAAAGTAAAAGCAATTGTAGATGGAATAAGAATAGGAAGTGTTGAATTAAATCTACAAATAATAAATTCAAGATAATCTGGTTCATAATATGCAATGCGGCAATAACTTAAAACAAATCCGCCAACACCTAATGCAATCAAGCAAATACTTAAAATTAAGTTTTTTTTCATTTTTATCATCCCTTCTTTAGAAAAATATGTGACGTGAAAATATCTTTCTGATTATATTGTAAAAAAATGTTAAAATGAAGTACAAGATTAAATAAAATGTAGCGTTTACTATAAAGGGTGAGTAAAAATAGATAAACATGAAGTAAAGTACAACAATAATAAAATAATTTTAATAATGGCTTTGGAAAAAATTTTAAAGATTAAAAAATTAACGATATAACTGTATCTGATATAGCCAAAGAATCAAATCTAGCAAGGTCAACATTTTATAATCATTATGATAATATAAATGAATTGTATAATGATTTTTTATTATACTGCTTTAACAAGTTTAAAGAATTTATTATTAATATTGATACTAATGATGAATTATCTAGAATCATTGCCATATTAAATTATTTTAAAGAAAACAGTTTCTTTCTTAAATTATTTATAGATAACTCCTCATCTGATACATTTAATCATTTTATCGAAAAATATAAAGAATACATTTGTATTAAAAAAAATGTCAAATCTGAAGAAGCATATTATATATCTTCTTATTCATTTGGAGGCTTTCTTTTTTTATTAACAACTTGGTATAATTCTAATTATTCAATGTCAACAACTGATTTAGCTAAATTGATTATACGCCTTAATAATTATAATGAATAACTTTAAAATCTATTTATTTTGTTATAAAATCTTGAATTTCATTTATCTAGTTATTCCTTTGGTGGGGATAATTTTGTGAATGTATCAAGATTTTTAAATTCTTCATTTTTCTTTTCAGCATAGCTAAATGATAAGAATGTTGAAACATAAAGCTTTTGATTTTTATAACTTAAGTCCCTTATATTTATATTAAGGGATTTTTTTATACCTTTAGTTCTAGTATCATTTTCATCTTCTTGGGTTA
>MNRZ01000062.1 GCA_001916215.1 Clostridium sp. CAG:307_30_263 | reverse complement strand
TAGTCAAAAAAAGGAGGATTTATTATAATTTCCTCCTTTTCAATTTATTATGTACACTTATTATTTTATAGTTTAGACTACACTGATTTGTTTATAGTTTAAAACTAAAACCTACACCAATTTGTTTATAGTTCCCACACCAATTTGTTTATAGTTCCCACACCAATTTGTTTATAGTTTAAAACTAAAACCTACACCAATTAATTTAGAGAACCAAAAAAGCCAGGAAAAATAACATTTTTCCTGATTTTTTTATTTCAAAAACTATAAATAACTAAATAGTTCTTTTTTTACAATCTATTAAATTAAAAAATAATGAATAGTTTCATAAGTAAGAATTATTTTAAATTAATTAAAAAAATTAATTATTCTATGAAAGGAAGAGATTATATATGAAAAATAAATTAAAAATAATAATTAATATCGGAACACTAATACTTGATGCATATGGAGATAGTACGAAGTTTTCATTTTTCTTTAATTGCCTTTTTGGCTTAAAACTTAATACTTTAGAATCAACATTTATACTATTTGCCATACTAATTTCCAAAAAAGTTCTTTGCTTTTTAATCAAAAATAAAATGGACAAGCAAAAAAATAGTTTATTAATAAAGAAAATCCAATTACTAAAATTAATAAATGAGCCTTATGAGTTATTAGAAAGATGTAATACAATAATTAACCTCATAACCATGATCACTAGATTAAACATACCTGCTTGGCCATTTCAAATTATAATATTTGCAAGATTCTCATATGACAAACTTATTAATGGATTTCTTAATAGAAAATATCAAAATATCACATCAACAAATAAAGTAAAATAACTTTTCTGCTTATAATTAAGTATTTCATTATAATTTTATATTAATGAAAAATATTTAATTTTTCTTTCCATTGGTTTTCTAAAGATATTTCTTTTCGTTTTGGATCAACATAACATAAACATATTGAAAATAAAGGCATTATCTTATTAGAAAAGAATAAAGTATCAACAAATCCATTTACTAAAAACAATGCAAATATAGAAATAAATGCTATATTAAACCAATCTAACTTATTAATACAATGCCAACCGACATTTAATAAATAAATTATAAACGCTATAATTCCTACAATACCACATGTTGATATTTGTAAAAAATAATTATGATAATTATATACTGTTTGGGTTGTTTCTGCCATAATAAAGATTCTTTGCGTACCATATCCTGTACCTAAAAACCAATTATTCTTGAAATGATTCCATGCAACAGGCCATATTTCCTGCCTTCCATTTAAACCTTTTCCTCCAAAAGCATCATGAATCACAAATATATATAATAATATAGCACATATAGTGGAAATAATAGCCAAGCAAATTGATGACAATAAAATCTTTTTATTATTTCTATATTTTAATATAGTCAAGATAAAGATACTACCTAATGCAGCTACTAAGCCAACTAATGGACCTCTAGCTGATAGAAATATGCATGTAGCAAGTGTTCCAAATAGAGGAAAAATATATAGAATCCTCTTTGCAATACTTGAAAATTTAAATGTACTGATAAATTGATAAATTCCAAAAATAGAACATATACTTAAAATTGAACCATAATGATTAGGATGTCCCCATCCTAATCTAAAGAATTCTTTATTAAAAATAATATCTTTAAATGGATTGTCTTGTAAAACGCGTATAAATTTAATTATAACCATTGAAAATATAACATAAAATATAGCGATAAAACTATTAGCTAATTTGTTTTTTGATGAATCATCTGTTTTTACTGATAACAAAATATAATACATTACTATTATATTAATTAAAAAGCCACCTAATGCACCCATTGTAGTTGAAGTTTTTACTGAAGTTATGGCACTAAGTAGTATAGCAACAACCAAAAGTAATGTTGTAATAATGAATGAATTTGAAAAAGTAATACATACTATTTCTCTTCTCTTTCGTATAACATCATATACCAAAACCAAAATTAAGAAGAATCCTACAATGCATGTTAAAACAAAACTAAAACTTTTATAATTAGGTAACGATGTTAGCCCACCACCAATTATAAATATAAATATACTAGGCACATAAACAAAGCTTGATTTTGAAATCATCATGAATATTAGAATTATTCCTGCCTCAATATACGTCCAAAGACCGGCATTAATACTAAAATTTAAGACTGTAAGTAAACTAATTATTACTAAAAAATATTTACTTTCTAAAAATAATGAAACATTTCTTAAAATATTATTGTTAATTTTCATTTTCATAATTTTAACCATTAATATAAGCTAATTGATTATAACTTTCCTTAATACTTTATTATTAATATTGATTCTATGGTAATAGACCGACATTATTTTGCTTTCTAATTAGATACTCTTTATTATAATCCCAGTCTTTTTTTGAACATACTTCTTCTATATCATTTTTTCCTTCTATTAATTTGTCATAGAAATCATCTACTTTTTCAAATTTATATCCGTTTTTCGATTTGTTAACATAATACAAGCTATCCGAATAATCAACAAATTTTAATTTATCATTATCAAAACATACCAAGTTATATCCATCATACTGAATACTATAATATTTTAAAACTTGTATATCAAAAACTTTTCTTATAATATCAGAAAGAAACTGTGTAACAATATAATAATTAAAAGTTTTATCACATGCAGGTTCAGTTATTATTTTATACCATATAGATAAATCTTTTTCATTATTAATATATACGGCATTAACATCATCCGTAAATTGGAAATTCCCAACTGAAATATAATTTCCAACTTGTGGCCTAAGCTCGTAAAAACATGTTTCTTTAGAATCACCTAAATATGTATATGAAGTT
This sequence comes from Clostridium sp. CAG:307_30_263, assembly GCA_001916215.1. Lineage (GTDB taxonomy): Bacteria > Bacillota_I > Bacilli_A > Acholeplasmatales > Anaeroplasmataceae > CAG-307. The sequence goes on along the minus strand of MNRZ01000062.1, from coordinate 26,104 downwards.
CCTGCTTTATTAAATCTTTGTTCGGTTGCAACTCTACATGGAGGAGCAGCTATATTTTTCCCAAAAAATGAAATTTTATATGTTTGTTCAAAACTCTTATTTTCTAATTCAATATATCCTTTTCTTGCTCTAAAAAATTTTTCTTCTTTCGGTATTAAATGCTTTTCAATTGAGTAAGATTTAAAATGATTATAATATTTATCAACAATCGTTTCTTTATTATGATTCAAAATATCATCAATAATTTTTTTTATTAAACTATCTTCAATCTCAGCGTATATTTCATCATCTCCTAAATTTAAACTTTTTAATACATTATAAACTGCATTACAGTCAAAGTCCAAGATAAGTTCTCCACTAATTTTATTATAATTATCAAGTCTTGTCATATTTTCTATTTAACAAATTCAATTATAGCATTAGACATATCATCAATCATTTGATCATTCATACCAGGGTAAACACCAATCCAAAAAGTATTATTCATTATATGATCTGTCACATGTAAATCGCCAACAATTCGATATCCCTCACCAGTTTTTCTCATTTCATCAAAACATGGATGTTTTACAAGATTACCAGCAAAAAGATTTCTCGTCTGAATTTTTTTAGATTCAAGATATTTAGTTAATTCTGTACGTGAAACACCATCTTTACATGTAATTAAAAACCCAAACCAAGATGGATCAGAATTTGGACATGCTTCTGGTAAAACAAGTTTATTTGAAACACATTCAAGATTTTGTCTTAAACGTTGCCAATTATGCTTTCTTTTTTCAACAAAGGATGGAAATTTCTTTAATTGTGCTACGCCAATTGACGCCTGCATATCAGTCACTTTCAAATTATAACCGAAATGAGAATAGGTATATTTATGATCATAACCTTTAGGCAATTCACCATATTGTCCATCAAATCTATGCTTACAGAAATTGTCAACGCCCGATGGACAAATACAATCTCTTCCCCAATCTCTCATCGATTTAGCAATACGATATAAAACAGGATTAGTAGTATATACAGCTCCACCTTCTCCCATTGTCATATGATGTGGCGGATAAAATGATGAAGTACCAATATCACCAATTGTACCAGTAAACTTTTTCTCACCATTGATCATATATGTTGAGCCTAACGCATCACAATTATCCTCAATAAGCCATAAATTATATTTATCACAAAAATCCTTAACAGCAGTTAAATCAAAAGGATTACCTAAAGTGTGCGCAATCATTACAGCTTTCGTTTTTGATGATAAAGCTTTTTCAAGCATCGTAACATCAATATTGTATTGTGGAATAGTGACATCCACAAAAACTGGAATAGCACCATAATTTATAATTGGAGTGACAGTTGTTGGAAATCCGCATGCAACTGTAATAACTTCATCACCTCTACGAATTGCTCTTTCTCCCAATTCTGGTGCAGTTAAAGTCATAAATGCAATTAAATTAGCACTAGACCCAGAATTAACTAATAATACAGGATTCTTTATTTGTAAATATTTAGCCATATCATGTTCAAATTGATTACAATATCTTCCGGAAGTTAACCAAAATTCTAAGGATGAATCAACTAAATTGAGCATTTCTTCTTCATCATACACTCTAGCAGCGTATGTTATTCTGTCACCTGTATGATATTCCTTTTTTTGATGATTTTCTTTATAATATTGTTTTACTAATTCCATTATTTGTTCTTTTGTTGTCATTTTGATTCCTCCATCATTTTTAATAGATATTTATACAAAGTTCCTTCTTGATTTAATGCTTTCTCATCATATCTCCAATTAAGTTTTTGAATAGGACACAATTTTATTGCTTCCAAGTATATTCTTTCATTATTCTTCTTTGGCAATCTTTGGTGTAATATTGTAGCATTAGAAACTGAAAATGGAATAATATTTTCAAATTCATCTGCATAAGCGTCTTTAGCCATTTCAAACATATCAGATATCAGCCAATAATCACATGAATATTTATTTTTTTTAAAATATTCATACATTAATTTTTTAGTAAGTAACAATAATTTATCATTTGATTTTGCTGACATAAACCAACAATTCATTACAGTTGGAATAGACCAAGTTGCTGGCCATAATGTCAAAAACATAAATAACTCTGAGTTAAAAAAATAACTAGGATAATTTTTGCTAGCAAAAAAAACTGTTGCATCAATCCATGTTCCACCATATTTAGTTAGCAATTCTAAGCGAACAACATCAGCATATGTTTGAACCCCTATATATCTTTTTTTATATAGTTCAATGATTCTTTCTCCTACTGTTACATAATCACAAATATTATGTTCATTTAATAAAATCACTTCATAATCATCAGGTTTATTCTTTAACACTGATTCATAACATAATTTGACAACATCTGGAGCATTTTTCATATCCTGAAGCCATAAAATCCAAATCTTTTTCGAGTTAATTTGCAAAGAACCTAAAACCTCATTTTCAACCTCTTGTTTTAATTTGGACATTTTTTTAGAATATCTTTTTTTTAAAAATGAAACCATTTTTCTCGCTAACACTTGATTATAATAATCATATTCTTCTTGCAACTTTACACTATCTTTTCTATATTTTAATTTTGCTCTTATTCTGTAAAAAAGTCCTTCAAATAAAACATGCCCTGCCGCATATTGTTTAACATATTTTCTAATGGTCATTTCTTTTCACCTTCTTATAAATTAATTGTTTAAAATTCTTAAAAATCCCTATTATTAATTCATCCCTTAACAAAAACAATATTCCTATATATGCAAATACATCTAATGTTCCAATTAATAAAAACGACATTATAGAATATTTAAACAATTTAGAAAAAAGAAAAACTATTATACCCGCAATAATAGCTGATATGAAATATTTTTTTGCAGACAAGAATATTTTTTTCACATCAAATCCCTTATGCATTATTGTAAATATAATCATCGATAAAAGTATCAAAATTTCAGTTGCAGCAGTTGCAATAGCAGCCCCTATTGCTCCATACTTTGGAATCAAAAAAAAGTTAACTACAATATTACAAATAGCTCCTATAAAAACCGAAATAAGCCAATACTTCTCTTTTCCAATTATAACAAATCGATTCCCTAATTCAACACTTATTGGTGATACTAATAATCTCAATGACATTATAATTAATAGCAATGGAACCTCAACATAACCATCTCCCAAAAACCAAGTACAAAAATTTTTTGAAAGCAAGATAAAACCAACCGTTAAAAACATAGAGGTAAACCATGCATATTTACAGGAATACAATATATTTTTATTCATTTCTTCTTCATTGCCAATAGCATATTCTAAAGAATTTCTTGAAAGCATAATATTTGAATATAAAACAGTTATTGACTGTGCCAATGAATTGATTTTATAAGCCTGGTCATAACAACCATTATCATAATCTGGATTAGTTGATAGCCATCCAATCATCGCTTTATCAAACGTCGTAAATACTGTCGTTATAACAGTTGGAATAAAGATTATTAAGATAGGTTTTAAATGTCTCCGAAATTTCAACTTTTTAGGATTAATAAACGATATTTTTTTTAGAATTGAAGGAACTAAAATTACATTTGAAAAAAGAATAATTAAGTTATTCAGTAATATGTATTTTAATATATCATTTTCTGATCTAACAAATATAAAAATTGCTGCAATACCTATAATTCGAATAAGCATTGTTCTAATTGCAATTGTTTTAAAATCCTCATCGCCCTGAAATAAAAACTGTGAATCAAAAACAACAGCTATTAAAGCAATACCCTGTGCAAGAATAAGTTTATTATACTTATCACCAAAACCTACTATAAAAAAAATTAGTACAAATATTATAATAGAAATAAATGTTGATAAAAATTTTAATATTGTTATTTCCCAAAATACACAACTTTTTTTTTCATAATCTTGTTTATTTCTTGCAACTTCTCTTTGTCCATATATTGAAAAACCAAGACCTGCAAATAATGTAAAAAAAGCAATAATTGATGCAGTATAACTTACTTTACCAACACCATCTTCTTTTAGTACACGTGCTAAATATGGAGATGTAATAAATGGTGTAATAATCGTAAATAATTGTGCTAAACAATTATATATAAAATTTTTTTTAATACTAACTTTTTCTTCCATTATTTTCTCCATTTCAATTATAAATTATTTAAATATGACATATCAGCAACTAAATACATAACTTGATTACTAGGATATGGTTTAGCACCATATTTTATTTGAACATTTGAATTTAACTTAAGTTTCAATTCCTCTAAATATTCTCTTAAAGGTCTTCCTTTTCCACTACCAAGTGGATAGATAACTCCATTTTCACCATTAATTGTTATTTTATATATTATTTTGGCAGCGTCATTACATTCAATATAATCCCATATTTGCTCACATTTAGTTACTTCAGGACTTATATTTTTTTTAAAGCAATCCGTCACATATGAAATAAGTGTATTTGGGTTATCATTTTCACCATAAACGGATAAAACCCGTATCCAATTATACTCAATTTTCAATTGTTCAGCAAGGATTTTTCCAAACTTTCCAGCACAATATTTTGCAATCCCATAACCAGTTATGGGATTACAAGACGTATTTATCGACAAAGGTACGTTATGCAATCCATACTCCGCTTGTGAACCAATTCCAACAAATTTTTTGGCATTCATACTTTTCGCTAAATTTATAGCATCTAAAGTATATTTTACATTCATATTTTGTAAAAAAACATCATTTCTACCATTTCCAATTGTTTTATCCCACCCCATATGAATAAAATAATCACATTTAAGACTTGGTTTTAAATACTCTAATTCACTCAAATCACATTCAATAATATTAATCAATTTATTAGATGGTATTTTATCAATTTTTTTACAATCTTTGCGAACAAACATTATAACATGATGATTCAAACCTATTAAATATTTTGTTAATGCTAATCCAATCATTCCAGTCGATCCGGTTATTGCAAATATCATATACTATTCCTCACTAATCTTCATAATATCTTCTAATTCATTTCTATCCAAATATGGTGATAAATCTTCTAAAGGTGCAGAGACCATTTGTCCATTCTCTAATTTTTTAGAACCTGCCTTAGGCTGAAAATATTGAATTTTATCAACCATAACCTCACATATTTGAGGTTCATTTAAATTAAAGTCATTTTTCATATACTCGAAAAAAGCATTATTTGTTTGACAACGTGTAAATTTATATCCATATGCCCAAGCAATTTTACTCATATCTGGGAAACTCAAATCTAATGAATCTGGACCAACACCACATAATGGTTCACCTTTAAAAAAATTTGATTGTGACTGTCTAATAGAATGATAGCCATCATTATTAATCACAATGATTTTTATTGGCAATTTATGGTGAATTATTGTTTGTAATTCTTGTAAATTCATTTGAATAGAACCATCACCAGTTAAACAAACCATTGGCTTTTTTCCATTTGCAATACATGCGCCTAAAGCTGCAGGCAAATCATAACCCATAGAAGCCATTCCAGAATTTTCAATAAAACGCATTCCTTTTTTTATTGTATATCCATGACCACCAACAACGCAAGCAGTACCATTTCCAACAACAGTTATCATGCCTTCAGGCATATTTTTTGATAATATATCAATAATTGCATATGCATTACCAATATCTTTTTGTTCAAAATATTTTGGTAGTATAACTGGATATTTCTTTTGCCATTGTTTACATTGCAAAATCCACTTGTCATCCACAAATACTTTCTCATCATCATTTATTTTTTGATTTAAAACATTAATTACATCTTTTACATTAGCATGAATCGGATATTCAACATGAATAGTTGGCTTTTTCATTTCATTTTCATCGATATCCACCATTATAACCTTAGCCTTAGGCGCCCATGAATCATAATTAAATCCAGTTTGCCTTACAGATAATCTACACCCTAAGGAAATAATCAAATCACTATTTTGAACAGCAAAATTTCCTGGTCTATCTCCAAAATTGCCTGGTCTACCTGCATATAATGGATGATCTGATTCAATAACGTCAGTTGAATTCCATGCACAAACAACTGGGATATTTAACTTATTAATCAATTTCTTAAAAATATCATAAGCTCCTGAAAGTCTAATTGCACTGCCTGCATATAACACAGGTCTTTTAGCAGCTTTGATATTATTAATAATATAATTAATTTGTTCTTCAGTAGGTAGTTTAATTTGTTCCAAATTCTCACTAATTGGATCAAAGCCATTCAATTCTTCATCATTAACATATGCAGATTGAATATCACCTGGAATATCTACCCATGTTGGGCCCATTCTTCCATGAGTTGCTAAAAAGATTGCTTTTTCAATAATATATCTAACATCTTTTTTATCCTTAACTAAAACAGCATATTTTGTCATATTTTGAACGCTAGTAACTATATCAAACTCTTGGTCACCCATTGCTCTAAGTGGCAATCCTGTTGTTCTAGAGAAAGAATCTAATCTAACCTGTCCTGAAATTACAATCATAGGAACACTATCAACATAAGCCCCTACAACACCATTTAGTGCATTAATTCCACCAGGCCCTGTTGTAACACATACAGCAGCCATTTCATTATTAACTCTTGCATATCCCTCTGCAGCTATTGCACATGCTTGTTCATGATGATTGTAAATTACTTTCATATCAGGATTATGGCCAAAAGCATCATTCAAATTCATCGCGCCTCCACCTACAACTGAAAAACACGTATGAACCCCTGCTTCTATTAATTTTTTAACAATATAATCAGCAACTCTAATTTTCATAAACTACCTCTTATAATTCTTTAATGCTTAATTAAAATATATATTATTTTCCATAATAAAATTTCTTTATTTCTTTATCCATTTCATCTGGAATTTGATTTTTATCATTCAAGTATACTTTTATCCACTCTACAATTTTATTAATACATTCATCTATATGCCATCTTGGCTTCCAACCAAACACGTCTTTTATTTTTTGATTATTAAGCTTTAAAAATGAAGCCTCATGTGGTCCGCCATCAAATTTGTTTATCCACTTAATATTTCCCCATGCATTACAAAATTTAGTCACTAAATCGCCTGTATTTACGCAATCACAGTCATCTGGCCCAACATTATAATATCCTTCATATTTTATATCATTATATTGTTTTTCACAAATTTCTAAATATATGTATAATGGCTCCAGAACATGTTGGTATGGTCTTGTTGAAAATGGATTCCTAACTATAATATCTTTATTAGATTCTATAGCTCGTATGCAATCAGGAATAATTCTATCATTAGCAAAATCACCACCGCCAATTACATTACCAGCTCTAGCTGTAGAAATAGCACATCTTTCATCAGTAAAAAATGATTTCTTGTAACTGTGAGTTACAAGTTCGCTACAAGATTTTGAATTACTATATGGGTCATATCCATCTAATGGTTCATCCTCGCTAAATGGATGATTTGGCACATCATCATTATAATAAACCTTATCTGTTGTAACATTAAGAAATGATTTAACTGAATTTGTAAGTCTAACACATTCTAATACATTTACTGTACCTAAGACATTTGTTTCATATGTATATTTAGGTTCTTTATAAGAATCTCTAACTATTGGCTGTGCAGCTAAATGCATTACTATTTCGGGTTGAATCTCATCAAAACATCTTTTTAAATGATCATAATCTCTTATATCACCAATAATTGATATCATTTGTGATTCTATTTTAGATAAACTAAAAAGATTAGGTTGTGTTGGAGCATCAAGGGAGTAACCATAAACTTTCGCTCCAGCATTAATTAATATTTTAGATAGCCAAGTTCCTTTAAATCCTGTATGTCCTGTAATTAGTACTTTTTTATCTTTATAAAAGTTTAGGTTTAGCATAATTTTAATCCTCCCAAATTTTCCAAGGAGCTTGTCCAGAATTCCATAGCTTCTCTAATTTGTTCTTTTCATTTAATGTATCCATACATTGCCAATATCCATCATGAATATAAGCATTTAATTGATTTTCACTAACTAATCTATGAAGTGGCTCAGCTTCAAAAGGCATATCGTCACCAGAAATATAATCAAATATTTCTGGGTTCATTACCATAAATCCAATATTAATCAAATCTCCATCCAAATCAGACTTTTCTCTAAAAGCATTAACACTTCCATCTAAATTGATATCAATTACACCTTTTGATTGTCCAAAATTATAACAAGACATCGTACCAATTTTACCTGCTTTTTTATGACATTCGAGCAATTTATTAATATCTATATTACCGACTGCATCACCATATGTAACCATAAATGGTTCATTGCCAATATAATCTTGAATACGTTTTATACGACCACCTGTTTGAGTGTTTAAACCAGTATCCACAACAGTAACTTTCCAATTGTCTTTTGATTTATTGTGAATAATTCGTTGATTAGATTGCATATCAAATGTAACATCATTATTATATAAAAAATAATGAGCAAAATATTCCTTTATTACACGCTGTTTATAACCAGCACATACTATAAATTCATTATAGCCTTGAGCAGCGTATATTTTCATTATATGCACTAAAATAGGTAATTCACCTATTTCAATCATTGGTTTTGGTTTTAAGTGTGACTCCTCAGATATTCTAGTTCCTAAGCCACCTGCTAATATAACAACTTTCATTTTATTTCCTCTCCTTTAATAGTTTGATAAATTTTTCTTAGCTTAATAAATATTTTTTTTGGAAATATAGCAATTAAAAAAGCAAAAAATCTATTACAGCATAACACTCTATTAAGATATTTTTTATATTTTATTAAAATTCTTAATGAATAATTATCAGTTGTACGAAGCCAAATAAGTCCTTTTACTGAAAAAAAATCATTTTGCTTAAAATTGCTTTTTATTATTTTTCTAATATCTTTTTTAGTAACTATTCCTAGTAAACAATCAACACTATGACAAAAAGACTCCGCCCAAACCCTAACCGCTTCCTTATTTACAATCCAGCCAGGATATTTTTTTTTATTTATTATTTCCAAAAAATTTGATATAGCCACTTCAAATTTTCCATTAGAATATTCTGCGAGAGTACATGGATAAATGAAATTATGCCCTGCATATTTTTTTACAACGTACTCCATATTAATTTTCTCAACAAGCCTCTTATTTATGATAGAACCACCATATAAAGTTAGCATACCAAAATGATCAATAAAAAACTGAGTTTTATCATTATAAAAAAATTTATTAAGATGATATACGTATTTAGTTCTTTTTTTTGACCACCTATCATCATATATAGCATAAATATCAGTTGAATTATCAAATTTTATTGTTTGAAAAATTCTATCAACATTCAAGGCATAACCATCACCACATAGAAAAACAAATTCACCAATTGATTTTTTTAAGCAATATATTGTTTTTTCATCCACATTAATTGAAGAATCAATTTTTTCATATCTAACAAACTTATATTTTTTTATGATCATTGCGGTTGCTAAATCCGGACTACTATCAACAACATATACTCCAAAATCATATTTACCATAAAATTTTTCTAAATGTTCCATATACTCTTTTATACATTCTGGACGATTATAAGTTGGAATCACAATTTCAAGTCTCATTATATTTCCCTCACGTTATTAATCTAAAAACACATCAAAAGTTATTATTTAATTAAATACTTTTTTATATTATGTAAAATTTTATGAATTGGCCCATACCATGACGCATCAAAATGATGTATTGCAATTGTATCTTTATTTTTCTCTAATTTGTGTGTTTTGTTATCTTTAGCACCAAATACATATCTTTCATAAATTGTTAAATCATTTAATCTTCTTTTTTCATTAAATTTCAAAGATACACAATATTGTTCTTCAATAAAATTTTTAATAAGTATTGAATTTGGAATTACTCTCGAGAAATCAAATTTTCTATAATTATAAGTATCTAAAAATTTTTTTATAAATACATTTCCTTGTTCACATCCTATAATTGCAGTACATAAGGATTCATTACTTTCAAATGAAATAAACATCTTCTCATCCAAATACTTATCAAAATTTTGTAAAACCTCAACATCAGTATCCAAATAAATTCCTCCATAAAAATACATAGCATATAATCTTACATAATCCGATACAAAAGCCCATTTTTTTTCACTATAAGCTTTCTTAACATATACACAACTTTTTGAAACATCAAAATTATTTTCATTCCAACATATAAACTTATAATCTGGCATAATTTTTTTCCATTTTTCAATCAATTTTAAAGTTTTAGATGGAATTTTTTTATTACCAAACCAGCAATAATGAATAATCTTAGGTATCATAATATCTCTATTGAACCAAAAAAGTTCGACATCCTCCTCTCAATTTAACAAATCACTATATAAAATATTATATTGTGAGTCAACGGTATTTTATTTACCAATCACAAAATCCTGAGTATGAATTTTTAGCATACAATTTTTTACTATTAATTCTTTATCCAATTAATGTATTATTTCATCATAATTTATTACCATTTTTCATATACATTGAACATACAAAACAACTATTAGTATTTTCTACAGCATGGTATCATAACAGCCTTTCGTTACCTTAGACTGCATAGTATTTGTAACATCTTAATGTGTAATATTTTGCATATCACTTTTTAAAAGAATTATAAATTATCACAATAAATATAGCACAATTAATTCCATGATTTCGTTCTACTGAATTATATACATTAAGCTAACACATCACCGTTTATTTTTTTCACTTTCTTATTGTCAAAATTTTTAAAAGATATAGACATAAAGCACACAAGCAACCATGGTGATGTAAAATTTTGAAGTAAAAAAGAACTAAACGATATTATTAAAAATATTGTTAATAAAAAAAGTGCCATTTTATTATTTTTTTGTATATTTAAAGCCCAAAAATGAAGTTTAAATGTTAAGAATACTCCAACAATTCCTATGTTACCAAGAACTTGAAATAACATACCATGTGCATATAATGTTCCGATACCATACCCTAACATAGGTTTTTTTATAAAATCACTAATTGCATAATTAATTGATACTCTTCTAAAATATGCAGAACCCCATTCTCTTTTAGGTGCAATAAATTCATTAACCTTTTCAAATAAGATACTACCGAATTTATATACAAGAAAAATAGCAACAACAAAGAATAAAATATCAATTAATAAACATTTAATGTTACGATAAATTATATTTTGTTGGATAAAAATAATAATGACATAAATTCCCACGATTACAATACCTGTTGAAGAACCAGTACAAAAAACAGCAATAGCTGCTAAAATTATCCATTTAATTTCATTATTTATTTTCCCTTTACAAATAATATAATTAAAATAAATAAATATAATGCCAATTTCAGAGCGTTCCGTAAAATTAAAACAAACACTTGAAATGCCAAAAGTTTTCCAATTTTCTTTTTGATTGCTTTCGACATTAAATATAAAACTCATAAATGCCCTATCATTCCATCCAGTAAAATTAACGATTATACTCTCACTTATTATGCATATAAATAAAATATGAAAAATTTTTATAATAATAGAACGCATATCTTTTTTCATTTTCAAATCAATTAAATCAACATTTAACAATATATAAATTATATACATTACAAAAAAAATAAAGTGTTTAAAAACAGTAAAATTAAAAGTTGGTAGATATAATTCTTTTGATATATCAATCGTATCTGTATTACTTTTGTTTAAAAGCAAAATTGGCTTTAATCTGAAATTTAGTATCAGCAAAACAATTTGAAACACCATAGAAAATATAAGCAATATCGAGTACATATTTAATTTGTTTTTTAAAGTTATTTTATGCCTTTTAGTTAGCAATGCAGCAATTTCAGACAAAATCATCAAATAAAAATACAAGGGAATTCCAAAAAAAGGATCAGTTGAACTAAAGAGAAAAACAGAAACAATGTTTGTAACTATAAACAAAATATATCGTCTTTGTTGACTTTTATATTTAAAAAAAATAAATAGCACGAAAAAAAATAAAATAAAAACCAGCAATCAGAATCACCCCTTATATATGAATATACTATATTAACTTAATCTAATATTATTACAAATATATTTTCCACTAGATTTAATATTTTTTGTAATAATAGCACCAGCACCTATTATTACATTGTCACAAATATTAATATTTCCAATAATTATAGCTCCATAGCCAATATAGCAATTATTCCCAATCACCGGTGCACCATCTGATTTTCCACCTATACAACAATTTCCAATTATCGTAACATTATCACCAATTATGCATGAACTATTTAGTACAATATTTCCATGTTCAAAATAAAAACCAGTTCCAATTTGATTGCATATAATTTGCACATTAATTTTGTGTGCATATTTACTATATTTCCTATACCATAACAATTTAGTAATGATAAAATTACAACTAGTATATTTAAGCATATACTTAAATGTTTTATACCTATAATAAGAATCGTTACGTGTGATTCTAGCAATTAATTTTCCAAAAAAGATATTACATTTATACTGAAGACAAATTTTATTAAATGCTTTCTTTTTGAAAGTTTCCAATTCCATTTTTATATCCATTTTTTATTCACCAGCATTAAATATTTTTGTGACAAAAAACAAGAAACACAATTTATGTCAAATTTTTCCATTTTGTTTTCATCCACAATAGTTCTCTCCTTTGTCTTTAAAGATAAATCACTCCATTCTGCTAAAGTTAATTTTTTTAATTCCGAATTCCTATTTAGTAAGACCTCTTTAGTCATTCTATCACTAAATATACAGGGTAACCCATTACACTGTGCCTCAACCCCTACAACTGGAAGCCCTTCATATGTAGAAGGTAACATAAAACAATCAAAAGCATTATAATATTTATAGCCGTCATTGACAACACCCACAAACAAAACACTATCACTCAACCCTAAAGATTCAACTTGATTTTTAATATCATTTTCCAATGGCCCCTCACCAATAAGCATAAGTTTAGAATCTACATTTTTTTCGTGATATTTTTTAAAAACATTTATTAAAAATTTATGATTTTTTTGAGATACAAATCTACCTATATGGCCAATAACAAAAGTCGATTGTTTAATGTTATATTTATTTCTTATCTCATTCCTATATATTTCATTAAATTTAAATTTATCAACATCAATCGCGTTATTTAATACAAATACATCGCCTCTATTAAATGTTTTTTTACCATATAACCACTTACCTGCATATTCACCACATGCAAAATAATAATTTGCATACATCTTACTAAATGGTCTTAATAAATACTTTATACAATTTCTTACAAATTCTCCTTTACCTGCCGTACTGTGTGCATGAGAAATTCTAATTGGAATATTACACCTTTTAGCTACTCTCAACGGAAAAACATTCAAAGTAGTTATATGTGAATGAACAATCTTATATTTATTTTCGATAAAAATTTTTTTCAATGCTTTGTCATATTTTAAAATTCTAGAATATGGTGGCACAAAATACACTTTACCACCTAACAATTCAATTTCTTTTCTTTGCGGACATTTAGAATCAGTATCTACAATAAAATCAAATTGAATTTTTGTTCTATCGATATGCCTATAATAATTCATAACAACAGCTTCAACGCCGCCATTATTCATTTTTCCCATAACTTGAGCAACACGAATAGGATAATTATTTTGCTCCATCATGTCTAAACACTCCAATCGCTGTATGCCATATAATTCTAATATCTAACCATAAGCTTCTCTTATATGGATAATACAATTCCATTTTTATTCTATCTTCATACGTAGTATCACTTCTACCATGACTAGCCCAATAACCAGTAAGACCTGGTCTAACCTTAAGTAAAAGTTCTTGTTCATCTTTTGTATAACGATTTAATTCATCTTGCAAAATAGGTCTCCATCCGACAACACTCATTTGACCAACAAAGATATTCCAAAGCTGTGGAAACTCATCTAGAGATGTTTTTCTTAATATCTTGCCAATTTTAGTTACTCTAGGATCATTGGTAATCTTAAAATCTCTCTTCCATTCTTCCATTTGTTCAGGTGTAAGAATTTCTTCTAATGGTCTTTGGTCAACTACCATTGATCTAAATTTCCATACTTTAAACATTTTACCGTTTTTACCAAGTCTTTTATGGCCATAAAAAGCTGGTCCTTTCGAATCAATTTTAACTAATATTATAAGTAATAAAAATAAAGGTGATAAAATAATCAAGCCCAATCCGCTTGATAAAATATCAAATAATCTTTTAATAAATGAAAAAATTGGTTTTCTCTTATACATTTTCACATTATAATCAAGAGATAATGCCTCTTGAATAGATTTTCTCTTACCCATACTTCTAACTCCTTAATACACAATTATTAAATCCCTACTCATTTAAAAATACCGGTATATGATTAAATAATTTATCATAATATTTTCTACATTTTAAATGATACTTTATAAATCGTTTAGCCCCTTTAAAACTTACTAAACGGTATTTCGAATCGTGACAGTCAGAACAGACAAAATCACACATTCCCTTTTTTAACAAATACTTACACTTTTTCGAAGTAAAAAGACCTCTTATACTTGATGAATTGATAGAAATTAATCCACCATACTCTCTTATTATAACATAATCTTCAACTTTTAGATAGTCATATCTTTCAATATGAGCAATTATAGGTATATAACCTGCAATTATAATTTCATATACAATACTTGGAATATCAAATTCTAAGGTTGTTGGAAATTCCAACAAGAAATAATTTGAATTATTCATTGTAAGAATTTTATTATCTTTTAAATCATTAATTATGTTATCATAATATAACACTTCAGCTCCAAGATATAAATCAACTTGTAAGCTTGATACTTTCTCTTTTAACTTAAAAAATACATTAATTATCTCTTCTTTGTTAAAAATTTCATCACGCTGATGCGGCGTACATACTATCTTAGTAACCCCATTTTTAATTTCCATTTTAATTAATTCAATTGATTCTTCAATTGAAGATGAACCATCATCAACTAAAGGAATTATATGGGTATGAATATCACACATTGTCATTATTATCACTATAATAATAATTATAACTATTCTTACTAAGAGGAATAAATGTAACATTTACACCTAAAATATTAGCTCCTGCTTTTTTAAGTAATGAATAATAATCATAAACCATATTTCTTTTATATTTATTAATTCTTACATTATAAATGACTCCATCAGTCATTTTAGCAATAGCTTGCGCATCAGATGCGGCTAGAAGAGGTGGTGTGTCAATTAAAATATAATCATAGTTTAATTTAGCTTCTTGAAGTAAATCCTTCATTCCTTCAGACTCAATTACAACACCTGGATTTAGTAATGATTGTCCTACAGTCATTACATCAACATTCATTTTAGTATGTTTAATAATTTCTTTGTAGGAATTATTACCATCAAGGTAATCAGTAATTCCACCCTTGATACTAAGTCCAAATAACTTATATACCTCAGGTCTTCTAAAGTCCATGTCTATGATTAAGACTTTCTTTTTATTCATTGCCATGACACAACCTAAATTGGCAACGGTAGTTGTTTTGAGCTCATCTTCTCCTGTTGATGTAACCATAATCGTTTTAGCATATGAACTAAAGCTTAAATACTTTAGATTAGAAAATAATCTATTGTATGCCATTATCCTTGAAGTTCTTTCACTTAAATTTACAAGTGATTTGGTATCACTTAATTTATTTAAGTCATAAAGTGTACCAATGATATCACAAGAAAGTGATATCTTAACTTCATCTTTAGTTTTAAAACGATTAGACATAAACTCCTTAATAAATGCACAACAAATTCCTAAAGCTATTCCACCAGCTATGAAAGCTGATAAATAAAGAAGCTTATTCGGAGAATCGTAAATACCAAGACTCGCTTCTGTCATAACAGAAACCGAGTCAAATAAAAGCTTTTGTAAGCTTTTATCAGTGTTACATACATTTATTAAGCTTGTAGTAATCTCATTAGCATAAATTTGAGTTTTTAATGGATCAGTACCATTAATACTAATGGTTACTAAAAATGAGCTTGACTGATAAGATACATTTAAGTTCTTTTTTAAAGCTAATGCAAATTCAGTCTCTTTTCCTGATACTGCATATTTTTTCGCAACAGGAAGAATAACACTATCTTGAGAGGTTAGTTCTACAACGGTTTGAATCAATTTAAAAGAATTATTAATATCATCAGCCTTAGTAGAATCGCCACTTTCTGATACTGTAACAACAACTGTTGTTGAGGATTTATAATTTTCTTTAACAATAAAGAAAGTATAAATAAATCCGATAGTAGCAATTACTACAGTGATAATAGCTACCATTAATATATTTTTCTTTACTGCAGTTAATAAATCACCTAATGTGATTGAACGTTCATGCTCTTCGTTCATTAATAAAATTGTTTCTCCAATCCTTATTTTATACTATCTTAACTGCTAAAGAGTATATAAAATACTCGTAATATAAGCCTAAAGCTTATGCTAGTATTTTATACTTATGATGTTATTTTGTCAATTAAAGTAAGGATATTTTAGACTTAATTTAGAAAAAAACTTGAAAATTTTAGTATCATTTCCAAGTTTTAATTTAAGTATGTAATTAATGTTTTACATTTTGACAATTAATTGAAAAAATTTGTAAAAATGGGGTATAATTTAATTTATATTTTTCACTAAATAACATAACGTACTTAATCCATATTACATTTTTCATTTAACATTCTTTCTTTGTATTGTTGAATCTGCACATCTTTTTTATTTAGCTGCAAAGTAGAGATAACGCTATATTCTTCTTTAGATATATTAATATTATTAGAAATAAGGTATCTATTAAATATTGCTTTAATCAAATCTTTAATAACTATACTAGTACTTTTTTTATAAAAATCTTTTATTTTGTCATAAAACATTTCTTTATTTTTCCTTTGAATAAATAACAAATTCAACAAAATTGTTAAATCATTTGCTTCAAATTTATTATATTTAATTAACCAGTCTATATTTTGTTTGCATGTTGAAAGAATTGACGTAACATTATAAACATCAATAATAGTATTATACTCAATAAAGATAAACATTTTCTCAAAAAGATTTTCGCATTTTTTTCTAATTTCATCTTCACTAGTTAGACTTTTTTTAGACATATCACTTATCATTTTTTGAATCACTAAATCTCTTATTTCATCATATTGTTTAACAAAAGGAGCAATTAGTAAATTTAAAATTTGATTAGATTGAATATACAATAATTCAACTAATTCATTTTTATAATTCAATTTTAAATTTCTATAAAAATTTGAAAACAGCTTGCAATTCAATTCTAAATATGAGAACGCGTTTGAAATTGTTTTTTGTTCAGGGGTTAACGAATCAGAGTCAAAAAAATTAACCTTTTCTATATCATTAAACTCTTCTTCTTCATATTTTTCAGTTCTTTGTTCATTTTGTTCATATCTAATATTTTCAGTTTCTTGGTTGCTTATTACTGTAACAGATGAACTTTTATTACTATAAAGGTCGCATAATTGTATTTGATTTACATTAATCAAATTATTCTTAGATGCTTCAACAATCTTTAAACTTTCTCGAATATTATTTTCTAATAGTGACAAATATAAAATGATATCTCCATTTATACCTGTAGATATATTTCTAACCAATTCATCATAAACTGCATAATCATTGTCATCATTTTTTTGGCGTTGTATCTCTTTTGCAATAAAATACGATAAATGATTATTTGATTCAAATATAAGTTTATTATTATTTGTTTTCTTTATTATACCTGTTTTTTTTAAGTTATCATATATTTCATCAATGTCTTCAACACCACCGCCGTACTCTTCATTATACTTTGTTACTACTTCATCAATAACATTTCTACAAAATGGATATTCTTTATTGATATACACTTGAAAAGCTATTTTTGATAATAACACACTACCTAATTGAACATCTGAAGGAAAACCTTTCTTTATATTGTCAACTATGCTAGCTCTAAAAACATCATGAAAAACATTAATTTTAGATTTATCATCAGATTCAATATATTTAGATGTTAACTTCATAATCAAATCTGGATTGAACTTTATAAAGCTAGGCTGCAAACGTAAAAACTGCTCAATTTCATTCATTTCAGTTTTTATTTGGCTTTCAGAAACATACATCTTATCATTTTTGCAAATATTGTATATTAGTTTTTTTCGTTTTGAAGGTTTTAAATTTAATATTTCAAACTTAATTTTTTGGCCATCTTCTTCAAATAAATCTTGAATATCATCACTTAATTTCCCAGGAGTGTTTTTGTCTTGTATAATGATAATTTTAAAATATTTATCCATCCAAACTTTTATAAGTGAAATTAACTTTGAGTCTTTTTTTAACAAATGAAAATTATCAATAATCAATATTTTTTCATTTGATTTCAATCTTAAAAAATCGTCATATTTATTTTCTTCATAGTAAGATTCAAATGTTTCCTTTTCCCAATTGTCATATTTTCCTTGACATTCGATTGCATCTAAAACAATTGGAGTCAACTTTGTATGTCTATGATAATATAAAAACAAATACTTAGCTAGTGCTGTTTTACCATTATGATTTTTCCCAATTATTTCTACAACTTTTTTGTCTTGTATTTTTTCTATAAACTCTTGCAGCTGATGAATTTCAAAATCTTTATATTCATCATTTTCTTTTACTTGATATTTCATATCAGGAAACATATAAAATGTTTCTACATTTCTATCTTTTGCCAAATAATTCAATTCATTATTTTTGTCATTTTTTATGATAAATTTTTTATTCCCCTTACTTAAACTCAAAATTTTAGAATCAACATTCTTAAATTCATATATTTTCTTTGCATTATTCCAGCTTGCCTTATTCACGGAAAACAGACCCGAAGATGAATCTAATATGCATATATTGAATACACTATTCATATCGTTCTTATCATAGAAAGCACCACCATTTACCGTTAAAACATCAAAATTTTCACCATTTGATATAGTTTGTTGGATTTCAAAAACATGTTCATGCCCAACAAACAAAACCTGTAAATTATCTTTAATTAAATTATTTAGTGCAATCTTTGTGGATTGTTCAAACCATTGCATCGTATGATGTATAACACCAATTTTTATATCACAAGAAGTTTGTCTAGAAATCGTATGAATTTGATCATATGGTATATAATGTTTACCATAATCTATGTGTTTAAATCTAGAAAAATAACTGGAATTAATTAATACAAACTCTATATTTAATTCATCTGATAATTTCAATTCATAATTTCTAACAAAATTGACACATGGAATTGAATAAGAATTACAAAAGTTTTTATAATTTTTAAATCTATTTTCTTCCTTCACCAAGTCATTTTCATAATTCGGATTAAAGTCAATATCTTTTTGCTGTTCTAATTCTTCTGGTTTAAAAGTTAAATCATGATTTCCTGGCACAGCAATCACTTTTATATCTTTATTACATTTTTGTTTAACTTTATTTTTAATTTCTTTAATCATCTTGCCAATATAATTATAATTAGCGTATTCACCAGACGCAGCCAAATCACCTGATAAAATCAGCACAAAATTTGTTACATCATTAAAAACTGCATCATCAAAAAAATTAAATCTATCTAATATATTAATTCTATCGTAATCTCTTTTTGTTGCTAAATGAATATCTGAAATTTGTATTAATGCTACCTTCATACTAATTACCTCTAAAACTGCTAACGTATTATACCATTTTTTTACATTTTTCTCAATTTTTTAATTCAAATATGGTTAATATTGTTAATATAGACCTTTTTGGGTAATTATTACCACTGTCTTTCTCCTAATTTTTATTCGATCAATTAAAACTTCAATGATCTTCATGATGAACGAGAATAAATGATTAGAGTGCTATTTGTGGAAGACCTAGCACATAAATATTTATTATTAGAAATACCACATTCATACTATAAAAGTTATGTTATACCATATAACAACTATCAATAATTTATAATATCAATAATTGAAAATGTTAATAAAATACTACCTTATGTTTAACTACATACTAATCTTCGTTTATAGTTTAGCAATACTAAAATTATAAAACATGTTCAAGTTTATTTCAAAGGAATTAACTGTTTTGAGAAATTATATAATATAGTTGAATCATCATTTTCTTTACTTGAATCATCAGTATAACAAAAACTAATACTAGGATCATCCTCAAATTTTTTAAATAATTCAGGTCTTAATATCCTTGTTTTATTTGAATTATATTGGCTTCTTTTATTACCAAGAGAATTTCTTTTTACTTTATAACAATAAGTTTTATTTGGATCTTCTGAATCACTTCTACTTAAAGAAGCTACCATTGCATCCTTTTCTGCTTTTGAAACGTTATTAGGTACAATAGTTGGAATTTTTTCTCCTAATCTTTTAGTAAACTGTTCTATAATATCTCCTGGATTAAATCCGTATTCAATACCAAAAAAATTTATAAATGTTTCTCTATCAATTATCAAACGTAAAGAATTAGCTTCAATTTCTAATTCCTCATTTAAGTTATTATGTTTAATAAACTGCATTTTTACTAATGCATATGTATTTTCTCGCCTTTCATTAGCAGCGAATAGCTTTACAAGTACTATATATTCAATTTCCTTATATCTAAATAAAAAGCTACATATAACCCAATTATTCTCTTCCATATTTTTCTTTAACTCTTTCAAATTATCTAATAACATAAAAATCTCCTTTATCCATCAATTATATTTTTTATTATTTTTGTTAAATCATTTTCGTCATGAATTTTCTTTGAAATTTAATAATTAATTTAAATCAAAATACTCTTTTTTAGAATTAACAATCAAATATAAAACAAATAATAATTCTATAAAAACCTACTTACACATAAAATGATAACTTAATTACACATTCTAATTCTAAACAATCACAATACTTATAAAAAAACTTTGTGGTATTTTTAATTCATCTTCGATTTCAACATCATAAAATAAATCTTTTCTTTCTTTATTTTAATAACTTCTCAGGCTTTAATATTAAAAAAATCACATAATATATAGTAAACTTAAAACATATATCATAAAAACAAATAATTTAACACGATATTTATACTTCATCATTTACAAAATATGATATTAAAAATACATTCTTTAACATAATTAGGCATATATTTAAAATCATTTTTTGTAAACGCAACTTCTAAACATTGCTCACCATCAAGATGACATAGTGAGTTCAAATATGGTCTATAATAACATAATTTCTTAACGATAGATGACCACATATTTTTTTCTTTTTCACTATATGCATCAATATAACCATTTTTATAACACTCATCTCTAATTGCTTTTTCTGCCAAGATTCTAAAAGATAATAAGTCTTCCAATTTTAAATTTAAATATGAGTGTTTTTTTAAGTCATTGAAATAATTATCTATTTCTTTTAACATAAAATCTTTATCGAGTAATTTATCATTGTCAAAATCATCATTAATAGAATAAATTTCTTGCAATTTAATCAATTGATTCTTAACTTCAAGTGGGTTATTTACATCCTCATTTTTTCTATAATGTAGTATTATACATAAATATGAGTATATTGCACTAAAATGTGAATTATTATTAATCATTTGATACAAATCAATTAATTTTCTATAAGCTAATGCCTTATGAACTAATGTACCATTTGAGATCATTTCATCTCTATAATATCTAATCTCAGATAACTGTAACTCATTTAACTCTTCTTTTTTTATAATGCCTACTCCGTCAGTGGTATTAATTGAATATATAAGTTTTTTTGCATCAATACCCCAATTCAGTGATAAAACAAAGCTTAATTCATGAGTAAAGATAAATGTTTTTTTAACTTTTCCAATTATATCATTTAAAAGAGAGATTGAAATATAACGCCTATACATATCATAACTTGATATTGGGTCATCTAATAATAAAACTGAATTTTGTAATTCTATATCACTTAAATTTCTAATTTCAGCAATAAAAATAGCAAAAGCTAATGTACTATGTTCCCCATAACTAAGTACGTTTCCTAATTTTTCTGTTAAATCTTTATGACTTTCAGTCTTGCTCTTTATTGTAACATATTTATTTGAATTATTAATGGAATCGCTTCCAATTATATTGTTTTGCTGAATTTCAAACTCATAATTCATACCAAGTTTCTCAAGTACCTTATTTATTTCATCTTGTGAATTATTGATAACATCAACTAATTTTTTATTACTTTCATTAATACTTTTTACAACCGAATTAATATTATTAGCAAAATCATTAATTTCTTTGTCCAAATCCTTTAATTCATCAGTTTTTTTTAAAAACCTTAACTCTTTCAAATTATTATTAATAGCAATTTCTTTTAATTCAGTAATATTATCTATGAGTTGAACTTGTAACAGTAAACTATTAATAATCTCAACGTCATTTTCAATATCTTTAGCTAAAGTAATCATTTGTTCTTTTAAATCATTAGACTTATCAACTACTTGTGATTTACTCATATCTGTTAAAATTTTTTCAACAGTATCTAAAGTGTGTTTAGATATTTTTTCATCTTTTGTTAATGTACTAAGAAAATTCTCTTTGTCTGTATAACTTTTTATTATTTTGTCCATTTCATCTGAGCATTCATACTTTGAATCTAAAATATTACCAATCAAATTGGAAAAATTATTTCTACTAGCTTCACACCAAGGGCATTTTTTCTCTTTATCATTATACATATTTAACCCTTTTATCCACCATGGAACATCTTTTTTGGAAAGATTATCAGATGACTCAAAATCCTTAACGTCAATAATTGGCTTTAAAAATATAGTTTGAGTCGCAGTTGGTTTAGCAGACTTAAACTTAATATTCTTTTGTAACCGAGTCAAATAATCAAGTAATTCGTACAACAACTTACGTATTTTATAAACTCTTTCATTAGTTTTTGTCTTTATATTAAGTAATTCATCAATTTCTTTTGTTTTTAAAATAACTTTTAAATTATTTGAAGAAATACCATCATTCTCATAAACAATGTTATTTATGTAATTATCATCAAATGCGTATTTTTTATTATTTTCATATATTTTATATAAACGATTTTGCTGATCTTCACCATCGTGTTCAAAATTTTTTTCACAGTTCTCATTTTTTAATAGTGATGCAAGAGTTGTTTTACCTTGACCATTACTTCCAAAAAATATAATAAACTTATCACTGCTAAATATTTTATCATAATCTGATTTTTCACATTGTAATGTCATTAAATTTTTTTGATTAGTTGCAAGTACTTCCATTATATCAATTCCCTCCTAATAAATTTTTCCTATTTATAATTCTAAATTCGACCTAATATTTAAGATTTAGATAAAATCTAACATTTTATTAAAAATATTATGATATTACTTTTCACCATTTGTACAATAATTGTTTATTTTATCTATAAAGCTATTCCATTTTGACTCAGAAATACTTTAATTATACTAACCGGTATAGCAATAGAATAATTAGTTTGATAATCAGATGATGTTTGACTATAATATGTAAGTCCTACAAGCTGACCCTTCATATTAACTGTCATTGAACCATATATATTAGACTTTACATCAATTTCATTAACAATTAAAGGAAATGAAAAATCATCACCCTTACGACTCGTATTACTTATTGTTGAAAAATTCATATGATTATAGCCATAACCACTTGGTGAATAAATATTACAAACTGGATCATTTAAAGCTACATCATTGCTTGCAAGGGAAACAGCGTATAAATCGTTATACTTTTTACTAAATTTTAAGATTGCTAAGCCATATGATTCATTACTACAATATAAGATTCCTGAATATTCATATTTAAAAGCGTCCCACACCGTATATTTTACCTTATCATACTTTGTATCATTTTTTACTATGTATGAAGAGGTTAAAACATACTCACTATCTTTCTCTTCCTTTATAATTACACCACTACCAGTTCTAGTTGCTGATGATGTTTCAATGCCTAAAAATGTCTTATAAAATTTAGACTGGATTCTAACACATGCACGTGTATTATAAATATCACAATAATTAAACCAATAAAACATATCCTCTTGTGTTATTTTACCAGCAAGTACACTAGATAATTGATTGTATTCCTCATTTAATTTATTAATCTTTAAATTAATTTCATCAATTTTCTTTTTTAAATTATCAATATCTTTTTCTAATTCTTCAATTTGATTAAGATAATCAGTTTTTGTTAAAGTTGATGCATTAATTGTTTTAAGACCTACAAATGTAAATACAACCATTATTATAAAAATACATATTTTCTTTTTCATTTTCATCACCTCAAATATTTCTCATTTTGACTAATAAATTCCTTAATCTTAAGTACCGGTGATGCTAAGCCTCTATGATTTTCATACGTATCAGTTGTACCTCCCCAGCTATTAATTCCAACTACCTCATAAGCCAAATTAACAAGCATTCCACCACTATTTCCTGAAAGCATATATGCATCATGATTAATAACATCATATTTAACATTTGATGAAGCGACTGGCTTAGATAAATTAACCTTTGAATACCCAAGTACATTACCTATTCCAACAGAATTAATTTGACCATGAGGATTTCCTATTGCAAAGACAAGATCATTTCTAACAGGATTATCTGATGCAAATTTCATAACTGGCAAATCATTTGCTTTACGCTCAATTCTTAAAATGGCCATATCATATGATGCATCATTAGCTAATAGGGTTGCACTATATTCATTATAGTAATAATCATTTACGTATATTTCTTCTAAAGTACTTCCTTCTTTGGGATAAATAACATGATTATTCGTTAAAATATAATAATAGTTACCTGTCTGTCTAAAAATAAAGCCACTACCAATTCCACCACCAATATAATCCTTAAAATCAAAAATCCAAAAATTAGATTCTAAAAAACTAGACTGTGATACAAGTACTGCCGATTCAAGAACCGAATTTTCTAAATAAGAAAAAATCGAATATGAATTTTCAATCTCCTCATCTATCCTTTTAATATCAGCTTTTAGCTTTGTAATTTCTGTTTGTAAAGAAGAATATGAACTAGTTAAATTAAGAAGCCTATCTTGTAAAACACTTTTTTCATTTACTAAACTCTCATACTTCTTCTTTAATTCCTTTAAAGAGGAATCTTCATTAACACTAATAGGAACATCATTACTACCATTAAAATTACATGATGTTAAGCTTACTCCAATAAGTAAAATTAAAAATAACGCAAAAAAACTCAATCTCTTCATCCCTAATACCTCGCCATCGTTTTATTTTGCAACCATTTGCTTATAATTGCTACTACTTGCTATAAGTATATCACAATATTTTTGCATTTGGTTTATATTTTTTTATTTTTTTGACAAAAAATTTATGTTTTTTAATATTATGTTCAATTAAGCATTTGACAATAATCATATTTTTTGACCAATATAGGTGCTAAAATTAAAATAACTATTAAAAATAGTGAAAAAACAATATTGAGATGCCATTTTATGGCAACTAAACCAAGAAAGTAGGTATATACTATACTTTTAAACTTTAGAATTAAAAATTTTAAATCATTTAAAGATGAGGCTATTTTTTCCCTAAATCCTAAACGAATTCATATCTCATATAGCGCTGTCAGATAACAAAAAATTGTAATATATAGTTTAAAGTATTAAATAGCACATATGGTTCATAACTATATCACTTTATTTTTATTCTTAATTAACACTTTTGGTTCAATCAATAGTTAATAAACTTATTACTTATATTCTACTTTAAATCAATATTTTTTATGGATTTATTTTATTTCAAATATAGTATTTGAAAGTTTTATGTGATAAAATACTAATAGGTAAAGGAATGGTACAATGTCTTTATATTTAAATAAAAATAATGATAAATTTAAAGAATATAAAAGTGCACGAATCTTTATAGATAAATCAAA
>MNRZ01000061.1 GCA_001916215.1 Clostridium sp. CAG:307_30_263 | reverse complement strand
ATATATTAACATGTATTCAATAAGAATTGAATATTAAATAGATGTTTGTGTATTAACATCATTAAATAATTAATACAAATATATTATACGAGGAGGAATTTTAATTATGTTAGATCAAAATTGTGCATATTGTATGAAAGGTGACTTAGTTGCTAAATTTGGATATTTTTGTTGTGAAATGGAATCTTCAAATGTTTATATTTTTAAGGAGCAATCACACCCAGGCCGTGTAATTGTTGCTCATAAGAAGCATGTATCAGAAATAATTGAATTAACAGATGAGGAAAGAAATCAATTCTTTAAAGATATTAATACTGTTTCAAATGCTATTCATAAGGTATTCAATCCTGATAAGGTTAATTATGGAGCATATGGTGATACTGGTCATCATCTTCATTTCCATTTAGTTCCTAAGTACAAGGATGATTTTGAATGGAATGGCGTTTTCCTTATGAATCCAGGTCTTAAGATTGCATCTGATGCCGAATGCGAGGAAATTGCTAAGAAGTTAAGAGCAGCTATGAATAAGTAAGAGAATGTTGAAAAACATTCTTTTTTTAATGCTAAAAATAATTTGTGATATTACATTGATATAATTTACAAGAGGTAAAAACATGACAAAAGAAAGTGCAAATAGAATATAAAAAAATAAATCAATAACAAATAATGTAGAAAAATCATTTAAAAATTTTTTTATACCTGGTGCTATATACAAGAATAATGAGTCATTAAATGCTTAGAATGATATCTAACATCAAAAAAATGATTATAAAATGGTGGATACTAGTTATTTATATTGGCTTTAAATGGCAATTTTTTGATTATTTAGGATATCTTTTTATTAATTATAGGAATTATTTCTTTTAATTTTATTTATTTTATGTTATTATAAGAATGTTGTATTAACGATTATATTATAAATAGATAAGGAGGAAGTGTATAATTACTTTTTAATTATGCACAAAATTATGAGTAAAATAAATATTTTTAGTTTAGGTGGACTGCAGGAAAATGGAAAAAATTTATATGTTGTTGAGGTAGATGATAAACTTTTTATTCTTGATGCCGGTTTAAAATACCCTACATCAGAGCTTTATGGTGTTGATAATATTATTCCCGATACAACCTATTTGGTTGAAAATAAAGACCGTATTGTTGGTATTTTTTTAACCCATGGTCATGATGATCATATTGGCTCAGTTGGTCATTTACTTGAAGAAATTGAGACTAAGGTATATGGATCACGCTTTACATTAGCACTTGTAAGAGATGGACTTAAGCCAAATCTTAATAAGGATGAAAATTTTGTTGAAGTTAAGGATTCAACAGAAATTACTTTTGGAGATGTTAAAATCAGATTTTATGAGGTAGCTCATAATATTCCTGATTCATTAGGAATCATTATAAATACACCAGATGGAAATATCATTTATACGGGTAATTTTACATTTGATCAAAATGCCCATCAAACTGATTTTACATCTATGTATGAATCTTTAGTAAAAGCTTCAAGAGAAGGAGTACTTGCTTTGCTACCAGAAACACTTGGTGCTTTAAATGAGGGTGGACGGGGAACTATTTTAGAATTTAAGCAACGAATTGAAAATATGTTTGTTTCAGCTGATGGAAGAATTATTGTTTCACTATTTTCAAATGATCTTCAGCGAATTCAGATGATTGTAGATATTTCAATTTCTTTTGGTAGAAGAGTTGCGATTCTTGGAAGAAAAACGCAAAAAATTGTTAATCTAGCAATTAATATGGGGTATTTGAATATTCCAGAAGATAAGATGGCTAATTTAAAGTTTATTGATGATACTAGGAAAAATAATGACAAAGATCTTGTTGTAATTGTAACTGGAGAAAGACATGAACCATATTTTATGCTTCAAAGAATGTCTAAGCATATTGATAGATTAGTTCACATAGAAGCAACCGATACGGTTATTGTTTTAACTAATCCCTACCCTGGTACAGAAAAGATGGCTGCTCGTACACTTGATATGCTATATCGTGTTACTACAAATGTTAGAAATCTTAAATCTAATCTTTTAATTGAGTCACATGCTGATCGTGAAGAGCTTAAGCAAATGATTAATTTGCTTCATCCAAAGTATATAATTCCAGTGATTGGTGAATATCGTCACCAATATGCAATGATTCAAATTGCTCGTTGTGTTGGCTTTAATTTAGATAATTTAAAGATTTTAGATAACGGTGATGTACTATCAATTTTAAATGGTGAATATGTTGGAATTACTGATAGTGTTCCTGTTGGTGAAATAATGATTGACGGTGATGCTGTAGGCGATGTTGGTGATGTCGTTATGCGTGATCGTGAGCTTTTAGGTGAGGATGGAGTTTTACTTGTTTGTTGTAATATTAATCCACGTACTAAAAAGCTTTTAACTCCTGTTGAAATAGTTTCAAAAGGATTTACATATCTTAAGGAAAATGAGTCATTTAAGGATGAAATTATTAAGCTATTTAATAAAGTGGCGGATAAATATTTACATGAACGCTTTGTTAATTGGTCTGATTTTAAAAATGACCTTAAGAATGATTTATCAAGACTTGTATATAAAACAAGTAAAGCTAATCCAATTATAATTCCTGTTTTAATTTCTACTGACCCTGATTATAAAAAGCCTGAAAAAGCTAAAGAAGAAGTATTATCAGATGATACATCTTTATAAATAATAGAACCTCTAGTTTTTTTGCTAGAGGTTTTATCATACTTTTTTAATTAATTTAACATCAAGGAAACATTTTTATTAAGAAGGTTTTAAGTTTATTTGTAACACCATTTAGCTAAAAATACCATTTTAAACCTGTTTTAGAGAAAAAGTGCTAAAAAAACATGATTGAGTAATACTTTTATTATTAATTATTGAAAATCTAAAACTTTATAAATATTTGACAAAATTTGTCATTAATGATAATAGCAAATTATAAAATATTTTATACTATTTTTAGTCGATTTGGAGGATATATGAAATCTTAAATATGAATTTTAATAAATTTATTAATTAAATTGAAGGCCAAAAAGCCTTTTTATTTTGGAAATAAAGAATTTGAATTAATTATTCTAATTTGGTATAATAAAATGAATGATTATTAAGAAAATAAGAAAGTGAGGCATGTCTTTAAAGACAACTTATTATGTATTCAGATAAATTAATTAATAGAATTTTTGGTCAATTACCTCATGATATGGCATATTATGAAAAAATCTACCCTAAACGTAAGGAAAACATGGTTGTGCGCTTTGCACCAAGTCCAACGGGTTTTTTACATACAGGTTCTTTATATACTGCATTAATAAATTATAAGCTTGCTTATGATAATAAAGGTGTTTTTTATTTACGCATTGAAGATACTGATACTAAAAGAACAGTTGAAGGCTCCCTTGAAACATTAAAGGAACAATTAAATTATTTTGGAATTGAATATAATAATGATCCTACCTATGCACCATATATGCAAAGTCAAAGAAAGGATATTTATAATGCCTGCTTAGCGCATATGCTAAAAGAAGGCTTAGCATACCCTTGTTTTTTAACTGAAGAGGAAATAAAAAGTATTAGAAATGAACAAGAAGCTAGCGGAAATAGAACCGGTATTTATGGCGTTTATGCTAAATATCGTGATATTAAAGAGGAAGATGCTATTAAGCTTATAGATGAAGGTCATCCCTATGTTATTAGATTAAAATCAAATGGAGATTTTAATAAGCGTTTTAAAATCGTTGATCTATTACATGGAGAGTTGTCTCTTCCTGAAAATGATTTTGATATTGTAATTTATAAAAATGATAAGCTTCCAACATATCATTTTGCTCACGCGGTAGACGACCATTTCATGGGTACGACTCATGTTATTCGTGGTGAGGAATGGATAACATCACTACCTATTCATTATGAATTATTTAATACACTTGGTTTTGAACTTCCTTATTATTTACATCTTGATTCAATTATGAAACAAGAAAATGGTAATAAACGTAAACTTTCAAAGCGTAAAGACCCTGAAGCATCTGTTTCTTATTTGGTTGAGCTTGGCTATCCTAAAGAAGCTATTGTAAATTATTTATTATGCTTGGCAAATTCAAATTATGAGGAATATTTTATGTCTTCTAAAAATAATGATACTCATAATTTCAAACTTACAATTGAAAAAATGAGTAAAACAGGTGCTTTATTTGATATTGCTAAAATGTCAAGCATATCTAAAGAGACTATTTCATTTATGAATATTGATGTTCTTGTTAAACGTATTGAGGATTGGTCAAAGAAATATAACAATGATCTATATAAGCTTATTGTCTGTGATAGATCTAAATTCAAGGCCATTATGTCAATCGGAAGAAGCAGTGAAAATCCTCGTAAGGAATATGAAAGATTTGATCAAATTTTTGATAAGGTTAAATTCTTCTATAATGAATATTTTGATTCAATGGAATTTTTGATGCCTTATGATGAAAAATTAGTATCGAAGGTTAAGGAAGCTTTCTTAACTATATCATTTAAAGAGCCGGAGGATATATGGACGCTTAAACTTAAAGAGCTTTCTTCATCTCTTGGCTTTGCTAAAAATAAAAAGGAAAAGCTTGAACTTAATTTAGACTATATGTTTGGTGATTTTATGAAAATAATCCGTATTTTATTGGTAAAAAGTGATAACTCACCATCTTTGTATGAAATTTTAAATATTTTAGGAGATAATGAGGTAAGAAGGAGACTAGCATAATGTATAGCTATATAAAAGGAATTATAAAAAAAATAACCCCTAAATACATTGTTCTTGAAAACAATGCTATAGGATACCAAATTATAACAGCTAATCCTTATAGTTTTTCTTTAAATGAAGAGCTTACTGTTTTTGTTTATCAATATGTCAAAGAAGATATTTTAGATTTATATGGCTTTAAAACGGAAGAAGAGAAGGAATTATTTTTAAAGCTTATTTCGGTTAATGGTATTGGACCTAAAAGTGCTCTTTCAATATTGGCTAGTGCAACTGTAAATGAAATATGTCAAGCAATTGAAGCTAGAAATGATGCGTATTTGAAGAAATTTCCTGGTATTGGACCTAAGGCTTCCTTGCAAATTATTCTTGATTTGAAGGGAAAAGTTTCATTTGAACAAAATGATACACCTACAAATGATCCTAAATCTGACACTTTAATTGAAGCTTTATGCTCACTTGGATATTCTAAAAAAGACGCTACTAAAGTAGTTGGTAAGCTTGATTTAACTAAAGATGAGGGTATTTTAATTAAAGAGGCATTAAAAATATTAACAAATTAATTTAGATAATTGATTATGAGGTGATTTTTTTGGAGGAAAGAGTTGTTGATTCAAAGTTACTTGAATCTGATGAAAGTGAATTAAGTCTTCGTCCTTCGAAGCTTGTAGAATATATTGGCCAGGCTAATGCAAAGGAAATGCTTGATGTATATATTAAGGCTGCTCTTAAAAGAGATGAATCATTAGATCATGTCCTGCTTTATGGTCCACCTGGTCTTGGAAAAACGACATTGGCTGAAATTATTGCTAACGAATTAGGCGTTAACATTAAAACGGTTTCAGGTCCAGCAATTGAAAAAAGTGGTGATTTAGCTTCTATCTTAACATCCCTTAATGAAGGTGATGTATTGTTTATTGATGAAATTCATCGTCTTCCTTCATTTGTTGAGGAAATACTTTATAGTGCTATGGAGGACTATTATCTTGATATTGTTGTTGGAAAAGATAATTCAACAAGATCAATCAGGGTCGATTTACCACCATTTACCTTAGTTGGAGCGACTACTAGGTATGGTGATCTTTCGGCACCATTACGTGATCGCTTTGGTGTTGTTTTAAGACTTAATTATTATTCAACCGATGAATTATTTAAGATTATTACCAGAACTGCTAAGGTTTATAATTCTAATATTACTGATGAAGCAGCAACCGAACTTGCACTAAGAAGTAGAGGTACGCCTCGTATTGCTAATCGTCTTTTTCGTCGTGTAAGAGATTTTGCTATGGTTATGCACGATGGTAATATTGATCTTGAAATTACAAGATATGCCCTTGATAAGCTTATGATTGATAAGACAGGTCTAGATCAAACGGATATAAAGTATTTAGGCTGTATTATTGATCATTTTAAGGGTGGTCCGGTTGGACTTGAATCAATTGCGGCCTCTATTGGTGAGGTTTGTGGAACAATTGAGGATGTATATGAACCTTATTTATTACAAGAGGGGTATATTAATCGTACACCTCGTGGAAGAATTGCAACTAAAAAAGCATATGATTTATTAAAAAAGCCTTATCTTAAAGGTTTATTTTAAAGGAGTAAATTATGAATACAGAAGAATTTGATTATTATTTACCAGAAGAGTTAATTGCTCAAACACCTCTTAAAGACCGTAGTGCCTCAAGACTAATGGTTCTTGATCGTAAAACCGGTCAAATTGAGCATCGTATTTTTAAAGATATTGTTAATTATTTAGATGAAAATGATGTTTTAGTATTAAATGATACTAAGGTTATTCCTGCTCGATTATTTGGCGTTAAAGAAGATACAAAGGCTCATATTGAACTTTTAATGCTAAAGGAAATGGGTGATGACGTTTGGCAAACATTATGTAAGCCAGCAAGAAGAGTAAGGGTCGGTACTATTGTAACATTTGGTGATGGACTTCTTAAAGCAGAGTGTATTAAGGAGGAAGAGGACGGAATTCGTTATTTTAAAATGATTTATGAAGGGATTTTCTTAGAAATTCTTGATAAGCTTGGGGAAATGCCACTTCCACCTTATATACATGAGCATCTTGAAGATAAGGATCGTTATCAAACTGTTTATGCTAAAAATCCTGGTTCAGCTGCGGCGCCTACGGCGGGACTTCATTTTACTAAAGAAATTCTAGACGCTTTAAAAGCAAAGGGTGTTACTATTTGTTATATAACACTACATGTTGGTCTTGGTACTTTCCGCCCTGTCAGTGTTACGGATGTAACTAAGCATAAGATGCATTCTGAGTTTTATCATATATCACAAGAGGTTGCTGATATTTTAAATAATGCTAAGAAAGGTGGAAAGCGAATTGTATCGGTTGGTACAACATCAACAAGAACTTTAGAGTCAGCCTACGATAATGGCTTTAAGGAAACTAGTGGTTGGACAGATATTTTTATTTATCCAGGCTATGAGTTTAAGGCAATTGATGCTCAAATTACAAATTTCCATTTACCAAAGTCAACCTTAATAATGCTTGTATCAGCCTTTGCAGGAAAAGAAAATATTATGAATGCCTATAATGAAGCAGTAAAGGAAAAATATCGATTCTTTAGCTTTGGCGATTCAATGTTTATTAAATAAAGGAGAATTTATGAAAAAATATAATGAATTTTTAAATGAAACAAACCCGCAAATTAAAATTGTAATGGAAAATAATAAAGAAATGATTTTAGAGCTTTTTCCTGAATGTGCGCCTATTACAGTAGCTAATATGCTAAAGCTTATTGAAAAGAAATTCTATAACTCTTTAATTTTTCATCGCGTGATAAAGGATTTTATGATTCAAGGCGGAGACCCTACAGGCACTGGTATGGGTGGTAGTGACGAAAATATTAAAGGTGAGTTTAGAGCTAATGGCGTTAAAAATGACCTATCCCATTCAAGAGGGGTTATATCAATGGCTCGTACTAATGCTCCTAATAGTGCGTCATCTCAATTTTTCATTTGTCACGTAGATGCACCTCATTTAGATGGAATGTATGCTGGTTTTGGGGTCTTAATTTCAGGTTTTGATACACTTGATGAAATTGCCAACCAACAAACAGATTATATGGACAAGCCAATTACAAATCAAACCATTAAAGAAATTGTAAGAGTAAGATAATATGAAGCTTAAAGGAAAAAATGTATCTATTCATGATACCTTAAAAGAACATAATCTTAAAGGTGATTGTATAATGGGAGATTTTTTAAATGCTGATTTCAATATTTTAAAAATTGCCAGTGAAGAAGTTCATAAGAATGTTCCTAAGCTTTATGCCTATGATGTTAGAGGAAAAAATAATGAAACCGAAGCTATAATAGCTTTTAAAATAATTTCGATGCTTAATGAATATAAGCTTGCAAGCCTTCATTTTATTTCTGATAATGAGGCATCATTGATTGAGGGACTTGAGATATTACTTGAACATCAAATTTTAAAAAATAGTATGCTAAAGATTACAGCATATCCTAAAAGTGAAAAAGAAGTTTTTATTTTAGAACATTTAGGATTTGTAAAAAATAAGCAGGATGGAAATATAATTGAGTATAAAATTACAAAACCAATTTATATGAAAGGAAGATAATATGAGTGCAATAAGCTATGAGTTAAAGCATGTTTGTAAGCAAACAGGTGCAAGATATGGTATTTTACATACTCCTCATGGAGATTTTGAAACTCCTATTTTTATGCCCGTTGGTACAAAAGCTACTGTAAAAACGTTAACCCCAGAAGAAATCGAACAAGTCTCAGATGGTTTAATTTTAGGAAATACTTATCATTTGTGGTTACAGCCTGGTGATGAGCTAATTAAACAAGCAGGTGGAATAAGAGGCTTTATGAAATGGGATCACGCCCTTTTAACTGATAGTGGTGGGTTTCAAGTTTTTAGTCTTGCTAAAATAAGAAAAATAACAGAAGAAGGAGTTAATTTTAGACATCATAAATCAGGCGCTCCTCTTTTTATGTCACCTGAGATTTCTATTGGAATTCAAAATAATCTTGGAGCGGATATTATAATGAGCTTTGATGAATGTCCTCCTTTTCATGCTTCAAGAGAATACATGGCAAATAGTGTTGAGCGTACTTTAAGATGGGCTAAGCGAGGCTATGATGCTCACAAGTGTAAGGATAGTCAAGCACTTTTTGGAATTGTTCAGGGTGGTCCCTTTCTAGATATTAGAAAGCATTGCTTAGAAGAACTTGAAAATCTTGATTTTACAGGATATTCAATTGGTGGTCTTGCCGTTGGAGAATCTAAAAAGGAAATGTATGATGTTCTAAATTTCATGAAGGATATTTTACCAGCTAATAAACCAAGATATTTAATGGGAGTAGGATCTCCCGATGATTTAGTTGTTGGTTCAATGATGGGTGTTGATATGTTCGATTGTGTAGCAGCTACAAGAATTGCTCGTCATGGAACAGCTTTGACGCATAAAGGAAAGCTTCTACTAAAAAATAAGGCTCATTATGCTTCCTTTATTCCTCTTGATGAAAAATGTGACTGTTATGTATGTAAAAAGTATACTAGAAGCTATATTCATCATCTAATTAAGGCCGAAGAAATTTTAGGTATGAGATTATTATCATATCATAATCTATATTTTTTAAAGAGTCTAATGGCAGATATAAGACAGGCAATTAAAGAAGATAGATTAAAGGATTTCCAAGAGGAGTTCTTTAAAGAATTTGGCTACGCACATCTTGAGGATATTATGTCAGGTAAGGTTAATGAGGGAACAATGAAGCTTAAAGATCAAATTAAAATTACGGGTGAGGAATAGAATATGTCTTTACTTGAGGTTTCAAATTTAAGATTTAAGTATACAGATAAGGAATTATATAATAATGCTGAATTCAGAATATTAGATGGTGATCATATTGTAATTGTTGGTCCTAATGGTTGTGGCAAGTCAACCTTTTTAAATATAATTGCTAAAAATATTATTCCTGATAGTGGTAAGGTTGAATGGACACCCCATATTACATTCTCATATTTAGATCAACAGCTAAAGGTCGCACAAGACCTGCCTATTTCAACTTATTTATATGGTGTCTTTGAGCCATTATTTAAAAAAGAAAAGCAAATGAATGATTATTATGAATCACTTGCAACCGCTAAAGAAGAGGATTATGACAAAATAATGAATCGTGCCCAGAGTATTTCTGATGAGCTTGAGCGAGAAAACTTTTATGCGGTTAATTCAACAATTGGTAATATTATTAATGGTCTTGGTATTGCTCAGTATGGATTAGATACTAAGCTTTCTAATTTATCAGGAGGACAAAGAGCTAAAGTATATCTTGCTAAAATGCTACTTGAAAATCATGATGTTCTTTTAATGGACGAGCCCACTAACTTTTTAGACAGAGAGCATATTGAATGGTTAATAAAATATTTAAATGCATATAAGGGCGCGTTTGTTGTTGTATCCCATGATAAGGAATTTGCAAGTCAAATTTGTAATGTTGTGTATGCTCTTGAAAATAAGGTATTAACTCGTTATAAAGGTGATTATGATTTCTATTTAAAGGAAAGGGATCTTCGTAATGAACACTATATGCGTGAATACGAAAATCAACAAAAATTTATTAAACAGACAAAAGATTTTATCGCTGCTCATATCGTAAGAGCTACCTCATCAAGAGCGGCCAAGCAAAGAGTTAAGGTTCTTGATAAGCTCGAAGTATTAGATAAACCACAAGGTGAGATACAAATTAGAATTAATTTCCCTTTTTCACGCAATTTAGGACAAGAAGTTTTAAAGCTAACTGATCTTGTAATTGGCTATGATAAGCCATTACTTGAACCATTAAATTTATTAATAAAGCATAATGAAAAGGTTGCGATTTTAGGACATAATGGTGTTGGTAAATCAACTTTGTTAAAAACAATTATGGGAATTTTACCACAAATTGCGGGTGAATATAAATTTAACAATTCCGCTGATATTAATTTCTTCACACAGGAACATGAATTTGCTCCTAATGAAACACCAGTATCATATTTAAGAGAATTTTATCCTCTTAAAACCGATGGCGAGCTAAGAAGTGTTTTAGCACCTTTGGGTATTAAAGGTGATTTGGCACTTAAAAAGCTTAATGAATGCTCAGGTGGTGAGCAAACAAGAGTAAGACTTGCCCTTATGACAATGAAAAAAAGTAATATTTTAATTCTCGATGAGCCTACTAATCATTTAGATAAAACCACTAAAGAAGCTTTATATGAGGCTATAGATGTATTCCCAGGTTCGGTTATACTAGTGAGCCATGAGCGTGATTTTTATGATGGACTTCTTGATTATGAAATTAACTTTGAATAGGAGATATTATGACTGATTTTTTTGAGGTATTAGAAAATAATAAGTTAGCATCAGATGAATTTATAAAGATGGATGTTACAAAAGAGATAAATAAGCTTTTTGAAAGAAATATGCAAAATGTTAAAGAAATTAGTAAGGACTATACTTATAATAAGTATCGAAAAAAATCAACTGTTTCTTATGTTATTTTAGGAATTGGGGCTATTTTACTTTTGTATTTTTCAAGTCGTATATCAAGTGCAGGCTTTAAAGCTAATCTTCCTTTTTTCATTACAGGACTTTTGTTTACTATCTTAGGTCTTGTTGGTATGTTTTATTATACCTATAAGGCTAATATCGAGGGTAAGGAACGGCTTGATGTTCAAAAAAAGGCTATTCAAATTACTGAAGATGAATATAAAGAAATTATTGGTACAGAGAGTGTTATTGCATCAGGCTTTATTATTCTTTTTGAGAAAAAACAGCTTTTTTTAGATTGTTACTTTTATCCTAAAAAGAACTACCTAGCATTTTGTGATGGGTCCTATATTTATGAAATTAGACTTGATATGCTACTGATTAAGAAGACAACCGATAAACTTGTATTTAAGGATCCTTTCTTTGATTATTCAAATACTAATATTACTAAAAATAAAAAAGGATTATATGAATCAACAAATAATTATGATATTATTGTTGAAGGGAAAAATAAGCTTTTACTTCGTATGACAGAATATCATTTTAATAAAATTAAAGGCTTACTTGGTGATTTAGATGATAAATAATTTAATAAATGATCTAAAGAATATGAATCTTAAGGGTGATGAAGTAATTCTTGTTCATTCATCTTGTAAAGCTATTGGCTATGATGCTAATTTAATTATTGATTCTTTAATGGAATATTTTAAAAAAGGAACCTTACTTATTCCTACTCATACTTGGAAAATTGTTAATGAAGAAAATCCTCTTTTTGATATTAAAATGGAATCTAATTTAGGAATCATACCTAACTTATTTTTAAAAAGAGAAGGAGTAATAAGATCATATCATCCTACTCACAGTATTGCAGGAGTTGGTTCTAAAGCGTCTTTGATATTACAAGACGAAGAATATAATACAACTCCCTGTCAGCCTGGAGGAGCATATGATAAGCTAAGGTATTATGGTGGCTATGTTTTGCTACTTGGTGTTGGAAATGAAAGAAATACCTTTATTCACGGAGTGGAAGAGGTTTTAAATATCCCTAATCGTCTATCAGATAAGCCAATGCATCTTAAAATAAAA
This sequence comes from Clostridium sp. CAG:307_30_263, assembly GCA_001916215.1. Taxonomy (GTDB): domain Bacteria; phylum Bacillota_I; class Bacilli_A; order Acholeplasmatales; family Anaeroplasmataceae; genus CAG-307. The sequence continues at coordinate 18,571 of MNRZ01000061.1, read as the reverse complement.
AAGGATGGAATAATAATGGATTCATATATGCGTAAGCATTATAATCCAACAAAACCACATATTTCTTTAGATTTCCCTAAGCTTGATGAAGCATTATTATATTATGGGGTAATGAAAGAATATAGCTTTGGTAATGCTAAGGCTTTACTTTTTAACTCTTGTGAGGCATTTAAGCTTATAAGATATATATTAAGAAAAAATCCTGAAATTATTGTAAATGGTGAGATTTCAAAGTCAGATTGGATTGATTATAAAAAAAACTAGCATTAATTTGCTAGTCTTTTTATTAGAAGGCATCAATCTCTTTTATAAGTTCTTTAACAATGTCTTCCTCTTTAATTTTTCTTATAATTTCACCTTTTTTAAAAAGAAGAGCCTCACCGATTCCTCCCGCAACTCCTAAATCGGCTTCTCTTGCCTCACCAGGACCATTTACAACACAACCCATCACAGCTACATGAATATCTTTTTTTACGGTATAAAGATAATTTTCAATTTCTTTAGCAATCGGAATCATGTTATATTGAGTTCTACCACAGGTAGGACATGATGTGAAAATAGGAGTATGGTCAATTAAATTTAAATTCTTTAAAATTTCTTTAGCCGCTCTTACTTCATAAATTGGATCATCGGTTAAGGAAACACGAATTGTATTACCAATACCAAGTGCTAAGATAGAAGAAATACCAATAGCTGATTTAATTAAACCAGAAAAAGTTGTACCAGCCTCGGTTATTCCAACATGAAGCGGATATGGGAAGGTTTGTGAAGCAAGCTCGTATGCTTCCTTACATAAAGCTACATTTGAGGCTTTAAGAGAAATTACAATATTATGAAAATCAAGCTCTTCTAATATCGATGTATGCATTTTACAAGCTTCAATCATATTTTTAGCATTAAGCGTCATTCCTTTAGGCAAGGAACCACCATTAACGCCAATTCTAATTGCGACATTATGCTCCTTAGCAAGTCTTACAATTTCCTTTATTTTTTCTGTATTTGAAATGTTTCCGGGATTTAGACGAATTTTATCGACACCTTGTTTAATTGCTTCTATTGCAAGATTAGGATCAAAGTGAATATCAGCTACAAGGGGAATATGGATTCTTTTTTTAATTTCAGCAATTGCTCTTGCATCGTCCATGTTAAGACATGCGACTCTAATAATATCACATCCTGCCTCAGCAAGGAGATTAATTTGTTTAACTGTTGATTCAACATCAGAAGTTTTAGTATTAGTCATTGATTGAATATAAACTTTATCATTTCCACCAAGGATTAGATTTCCTACCTTGCAGGAATTTGTTTGATTTCTTAAATACATTATATCACCGCCAAAATTATAACATAAATTGTAAAAAAAATCTTGCTAAAATTATAAAAAAAAGTTATAATTATTTTAGCGTATTTTAGATATGCCTTTTTTGGGCTGTTTGCGTGAATTTCATTATAGACAGGAGGGAAAAAAGATGCGTGATTTAGTTAGATTAATTTGCGAAGAATGTAAAGAAGAAAACTATTATACTGACAAGAATAAGAGACTTAATCCAGAAAGAATTGAGTTCAAGAAGTATTGTCCTCGTTGCCGCAAGCACACAATTCATAAAGAAAAGAAGTAAGAGCTAAATTTAATTTTAGCTTTTTTCTTTTTTAGAAAGGATTTGATATTATGGAAATAAAAACATATGTAGCTGGTCCTTTTATGACTAATACATATTTAATTATAAATGATAAAAAAGGAATTATTGTTGACCCTACAATTGGTCTTGAAAAATATATAGATGATATAAAAAAAATCAACATAACAGCTATTTTGCTTACCCACTGTCATATTGATCATATTGCATCAGCTCATTTATTTGATGCTCCTATTTATATGAGTAAGATAGATGCTATAAATATTAAGGATAATAGAATTAATTTAAGTAATACATTTGGTATACCTTTTATATTTCCTTCAAACAATATAATTGGACTTGATGATGAAGTCTTGAGTCTTAATAATCTTAAAATTGAATGTATTTTAACACCAGGTCATACAAGTGGAGGAATGTGTTTTCTTATAAATGATTCTTTATTTAGTGGTGACACTCTTTTTCAGGTTGGAATTGGAAGAACTGATTTTCCTACAGGAAATATGAATGATTTAAAAAAAAGTCTTTTAAAATTAAAATGCCTTCCTAAAAATACTAAAATTTATCCTGGACATGGTGAACTATCAACGCTTGAATTTGAACTAAAATATAATCCTTATTTAAAATAATAAGGATTAGAGGTAGCTTTATGAACTATAAATCGTTTAATCGCACGGATTTAATTGACAAAAGTGTCTTTTTAGTCTATCATCATTTTGTACACAAAAAAATAAAGTAAATTTTTAGGTGATGTTATGGAAGAGAATACGGAAGTAAAACGCCCAGGAAAAAAGAAATATGTCATAAGTATCTTATTTCTAGTTGTTCTTGTGGTAGCAACCTGTATTGTTATTTTTACTAAATATAGTATAAAGGAATTATTTCAGGTTGTAAAAAATATCGATATAAAGTATATAATACTTGGAACTTTAATGATTTTTATTTACATCTTTTTTGAAGGTGTTGCGATGAAAAGAATTTTTAAAGCAATGAATACAGAGGTCAGCTTGGCAAATAATTTTGTTTATTCAGCTATAGATTATTATTTTTGTGCAGTTACACCATCAGCTACAGGAGGCCAGCCTATGGTTGCCTACTATATGGCTAAGGATAAGATTTCTATCACTCATAGTAGTTTAACGTTATTAATAAATACAGCCTTATTTAAGATTGTTTTGTTAACATTATCAATTGTTGCTGTATTTGTTTGTCACGAATTTGTTTTTTCACACCCATTAATTATTGTTTTATATTTTTTAGGATTTGTTATAAATATAGGGTTAATACTATTATGCTTTATGACAGCATTTAAAAGAAATTGGGTTGAAAAAGCTGGCAAGAAGCTTATTATGCTTTTAGTAAAACTTCATTTAATTAAAAATCCTTTAACAACGGTTAAAAAATTTAAAATTAAAATGGATGAATATGAAGCAGGAGCTAAGCTTATTAAGCAAAATCCAAAACAGTTTGTAATAGCACTACTTTATAATTTTATTCAAAGAATTGCTTTCTTTTCAATAAGCTTTTTTGTATACATTTCTTTCTTTAAGTCTTATCCGGAAATAAAGGGTTTTAGTTATTTTGATTTAGTTGCTATTCAGGTATTAGTTGCTTTATGTGTAGATTCTCTTCCTCTTCCTGGTGGAGTAGGAATTTCTGAGTATTTATACATTATTCTTTTAGGTACTGTTTATCAAAGAAATGGTGTAGATATATTAGGAAGTGCAATGATTTTAACAAGAGTATTTAATTTCTATATTCCTTTAATTGTTACAGGAATTATTGTTGTTATTAAGCAAATTTTGGAGCTTAGAAAGATTGGTAAAAGGAGTTAATAATTATGGTTGGTTTTTATAATTATACGGTTTGGATGACATATGTTGCCCTTGCATCTGGTGTTGCAGGTATTTTTTCAGCTTTTAAGGGCCATCCTTTGGTTGCGGTTATTTGTCTAAGTGTGAGTGGAATTTTAGATTTATTTGATGGTAAAATTGCTAAAACGAAGAAGGATCGTACAGATGATGAAAAACAATATGGTATTCAAATTGATTCATTAACAGATTTAGTTTGCTTTGGTGTATTGCCACCTTGTATTGGCTATAGCCTAGGAATGCATCATTGGGCTTTTATCGTAGTAATGATTTTCTTTGTTGTTGCAGGAATGATAAGACTTGCGTATTATAATGTACTTGAAGAGCATCGTCAGGATAATGGTGGAAAGCCAGGCTTTGTAGGCGTACCTATTACAACCTCCTCAATGACGGTCCCTTTAATATATATTTTAAGCTTTTTTATTAAAACAGGCTTTGAATATGTTTATGCAGCATACCTGCTTATTTTAGGATTACTTTATATTGTAAAAATTCATCTTCCTAAGCCAACAGTTAAGGGTAGTATAATTTTCTGCTCAATTCTTGTAATTCTATATACTGTAGGACTTATTTTGGTACTTACATTATGCAAATAAGAACTCGTGATGGTAAAGAGTTTGACTCTAAGCCACTAAAAAGTCAAAAATTTTTATATAAAACCATTCTTGGTAGATTAATTTTGAAGGCCTTAATTCGACCTTCATTTTCTAAAAAAATAGGTAAAAAGCTTGATAGTCCTAAAAGTTTAAAAAAAGCATATAAATTTGCAAGAAAAAATAATATTAATTTAGATGATTTCATTTTAGATGATATTAATTCTTTTAATGATTTTTTCTCAAGAAAAATTAAAGATGGAAGAAGAACTATTGATATTGTTCCTTCACATCTTATTTCTCCATGCGATTCTAAGGCCTCTGCTTATAAGATTGATGATGATTTAATATTAAAGATAAAAAATAGTAGTTATAAAGTTAAAGATTTAATTAATAATGAAGAGCTTGCAAAAAACTATTATAATGGAACCTGCTTAGTTTTAAGATTATGTGTTGATGATTATCATAGGTACTGTTATATTGATGATGGCACTAAGGAAGAGAATATTTTTATTCCTGGTGTTCTTCATACCGTAAATCCGATTGCCCTTGAAAATTATAAGATTTATAGTCAAAATCAAAGAGAATATACAATCATGCATACTAAAAATTTTGGTGATGTTATTCAAATTGAAGTTGGAGCTATGATGGTTGGTAAAATCGTTAATTATGATGGAAAGACAGATATAAAAAGAGGAGAAGAAAAGGGAAAATTCCTTTATGGTGGTTCAACAATTATATTATTTTTAACTCAAAATATAAAAATTGATGATGATATTATAAAAAATACTCAAGATGGTGCTGAAACAATTGTTAAAATGGGTGAAAAAATTGGAGAATTAGATGAAAAAGCTTGCAAGTAGCTTTAAAAATTCAAAATTATATGCGTTTTTAAAAAGAGCGCATATCTTTTATTTATTTTTGGCGATAATGCTTTATATGGTTAAGCTTCTTATGTATAACATAAGCTCAAGCATTAATCCAAATGGTCATATTTGGAATATGACAATTGATAATAAAATACCATTTATTAAGTATTTTGTCATTTTTTACTATACTTACTATTTTTTACCCATTGTATTACTATGGTTAGTATCATTTAAAGATAAGAAGAAGTTTTATATTTGTCTTAGTTCAATTTTTGTTTGTTGTTTTATTTCTAATCTGATTTATTCAATTTATAATGTTAAATCAGTAAGACCAGATTATATTAATCCTAATATGACACTTAAAGATATAACATCATTTGATATGATTTTTGATTTCATGGTAGCTAAGATTTATAAGATAGATCCTACAGGTCTAAATTGTTTCCCGTCCATTCACGCTTCGCTTGGTGTCTTTATGGTTATTTTATCGATATCTAAGGATAAAGAAAGAAGAATTAGTAAAATTATATCTTTAATAGGTATTATATGTGGTGTGTTATGTGCGATTTCGACTGTTTTTATAAAACAACATTATTTAGTTGATACAATAGCAGGTGTTGGATTAGCTATTATATGCTACATTCTAATAACGCTTTTATATAATAAAAAAAGTTCTACAAAGTAGAACTTTTAAAAGTATTGAGGAGCTTCATTTTGAGCTTCTTTTTCTTTTTCTTCTTGAGCTTTTATTTCTTCATTTTTATTTAGAAGGAATAAAATTCTTTTGGCAATTGTTATATAGGCATTTGCAGCAGCAGCTAAATTAACTGCGATATCTGTTAAAGCTTCAGTATCATTTTCATCAACATTCTTTAAAGCATTTTTAGTTGTTTGAGAAGCTTCATCAAGCTTTTCACCATATAAACGCTTAAATTGGTTGAATGCATCAGCATTATTACCATCCTTATATTTAACATCTAGAATCTGCTTAATTTCATTGATGGTTAAAACTTGCTTAAGAGCGTAAGTTTCTTCAAGTAGTGCAAGATGCTCCTTAGAGTATTTTTTGGAAATAGGTGCACTAATAACTTGACCCTTAACGTAGTTATTAATCATAGAAGATGTAATTTGCTTATCCATTGAACTTGTACTAAAAATTGATAAGCTACGATCTAAATAAGTAATAACTTGCTCCATATAAAGCTCAATATCAGGAAATCTCTCATAATCAGGAAAACGATATCCTTGTAAATCAGTTAGCCACTTAGTTAAAATGTCATTAACATTTAGCATGAATCAACACCTCTTTTATGCTTCTAATTCTAACACAAAATATGACAAAATACAATTCTTTTTTATTATAAATTGTTGACAAAGAATAAAGTAAGATGTAAACTAGTATTGTAAACTAGGTTTCTATTTCAAAAGTGTAGGTGAGGTGTATGAAAAAATCAAAATATATAATGATCTGGGGTTCTAATCTTTTTTTAGAACTACATCAAAATGAGTCAGGTACAATATCATTAGGTGATACATGGTCATTTAAGCTTAAGAAGCATAAGGTTGATAATTTTTCTATGAAATCATTAGATAGTAAAAAAACAATTGATTACATGCTTAAAATTTTAAAGACTAATAGCAATTATGATATTGCGATTATTGAGCTTGGGCTTGTAGACTTGATTAATATTTTAGAAGGAAATGAAACAATTGATGTTTTTAAACAAAATCTTCTTCAAATAATTACAATTTTAAAATATAAAGGAATTAAACCAATTGTTTTTACCCTTTGCCCACTTGTAGCCTCATCTTTTAAGTTTAAAAATAACTTAAGTGTCTCAGATGAAGATATTATTTTAACCCATAAAAGAATTAATAAGGTTATTAAAGAATTAGCTGCCGAATATGAAATTGATTTAATTGATGATAATAAGGCAATCACAAAAAAGAAGAGTTCCTATTTAAATGATGATGGTCAAACGGTAAATGGTTTAGGTAATGATCTTATAAAAAATATGCTTCAAAGAAAAATTGTATAATAAAGATGTCACCTACCTCATATTGTATAGTAGGTGATTTTTTATGTCTGATTCAAAGCCATTAATGTTTATTGATTCTATCCAAGAAATTAATGAGGCCAAAAAAGAAACACAAAAAAATGTTTCTTTGAATAGAATTGATGATATTAAAGCAATGCTTTATTATAAAATGGATATTTTAATTGAGGTAAAAACGAAAAACACCTTAATTGAAGGTGTGGTAAAGAGTGTCGATGAAAATGGACTTACAATTGAAGCTGATAATAAGCTAGAAGTAATTAAGCTAGATGAAATTGTTCATATTAATATTTTAAGATTATAGGGTTTGAAGATTACAAGATGTAGTAGAAATAGGACTAAAGCATTGAATGTAGCAAATGCAATCTCCGTCAATTGTTAAGGTGTATGGTGTTGCTGTAAGCTCGTTATCTTCTGATGCCTCAAGTAATCTTAAGGTAATGAAACGACAATTTCTAATTGACTCAATCTTAAAATAAGTTGTAGTAGTAGTTGAAACGCCAACATTAGCAGTTAAGGTTCCTCCACATTTAAGACCAATCATTAAAGGTACAGTATTATTAGTGAAGGAAAATAAGGCATTTTGACAGGTAACACAATTACCCTCTTCAGAAAGAACCGCTTCTTTTTGCATTTTATCTATTCTTTGCAATAATTCCATAATATAGGTTTCACAGCAAGGTGTGATATTTACTTGCTCCATTTTCTCACCTCCTACTTTAAAATATGATGCTTCTAATAAAAATACTCTATAAAAGCCTATTATTTATTATTTTTTATGAATGATTCTTGAATAAATAGCAAGAATTATTTATAATATAATTAGAAAAAGTATTTGAGGTGGATATATGTTATTTTTGATAAACAAAATAACTCTTATTTTGATTATTGTCATTAGTGTTACTCTTGTTTTAGCTTTAGTATTCATTTTATTTAAGATGACCCATAAAGAACGTAAAGTTAAGATAGATGATAATTTTATGACAACAATGCTTAATTCTTTAGGAGGTATTGACAATATTAAGAGCTATTCAGTTGAAAATGCTCGTGTTAAGTTTGAACTTGTAAACGTTAGTTTAGCTAATTTAGACGCACTTAAGGAGCTCTCTCCTAAGGGCGTATTTGTAAGTAATAATAGTGTTAAGACCTTATTTAAGTATGAGTCAAGTGATATTGTTAAGAATTTAAGTAAAATAAAGAAATAGAGGGATATTATGGAAAAAACATTTTTAATTACAGCAGAGGCTGGTATTCATGCAAGACCAGCTACAAATTTAGTGGCAGAGGCTAATAAGTATAACTGCAATTTGACGGTTAAAATGGCAGAAAGAGAAGTTAATTTAAAATCAATTATGGGTGTTATGTCACTAGGAGTTAATAATGGTGCATTTATTACCGTTTGTGCAGATGGAGAAGATGCTGAAAAGGCCATTTTAGGTATAACTCAAAAAATTTATGAGATGCATTTAGGAAAAGAATATTAAAATGAAAAGTTTTGTAAATATATTCAAGGGTATTGCCGTTGGACTTGCTAATGTAGTGGCAGGTCTTTCTGGTGGTACTGTAGCCGTTATTTTACGCGCATATGATGCAATGCTTGATATATGTACTAATATTTTTAAACATCCAATTGTGACTTTAAAGAAGCATTGGATGTTTCTTTTTGGTATAATTATAGGTATTATTGGTGGCGCTATTGCTTTAGAGAAGCTATATAGATTTGCACCGCTTCCAGTATCAATGCTTTTTTGTGGAATTGTTATTGCAAGCTTTATTCATATGACAAGAAAAGCAATCAAAGAAGATAGGCCCAATTGGAAGTTAGGCCTTTCCTTTATAATTGCCGTTTCAATTTTGATTATAATTCCTTTTTTAACTAACGGCCATGATAAGACAATTAGCTTTAATGCTGTTAATCTTATTATATTAGTTGGTTTAGGTGCAATAGCAGCCTCTGCGATGATAATTCCTGGTGTATCAGGATCAATGGTTTTAGCATCAATGGGCTATTATGAGGGTGTTTTAGGACTTGTAAGTGATTTTATGTCTTCGTTAGTTCATTTTAATATGTCAAGTCTTGGCTATCTTTTTGTAGAATGTTTATTTTTTGCAATTGGTTGTGTTTTAGGACTTGTTTTATGTGCTATTTTGATAAAAAAATTATTTACAAGCTTTAAAGCAATATCAAATTATGCTATTTTAGGATTAGTTGGCGGATCTAGTATCGCAATGATACTTGTTGTATTAATTAACAAAGATAATAGTTATTTATTTAATTCTAGTAAAGGCTTATGGATGTGGATTACAGGTGTTATACTATTTGTAGTTGGTTTATATTTAGGTTCTTTACTTAATAAAGTTGAAGGAGATAATAATATGGAATTTACAAAAGATGAATTTTTAAAAAGAGCGTCTTCATATCGTGAGGAGTGGACTAAGCTTACAACAAAGCTTGTTAGCTTTAATTCTGTTTTAGATGAATATAAAGAAGGTGCTCAAGCTCCATTTGGTGAAGGAAATAAAGAAGTATTAAATTGGATTTTAGCTCATGCTAAAGAAGATGGTTTTGATACTTATAATTGCGACAATTATGCTGGTCATATTGCATTTGGTCATGGTGACGAAACTTTAGGTTTACTTGCTCACCTTGATGTAGTACCTGCTGTTGGTAAATGGACAAGCAATCCTTTTGATGCAACCTTAACAGATAATGGAAATCGTTTAGTTGGACGTGGTGTTAATGATGATAAGGGACCACTTGCGGCGACTTATTTAGCTCTTAAAATCTTAAGAGATATGGGTGTTAAGCCCAATAAACGTATATTATTAATTATGGGCTGTGATGAAGAGACCGGTTCTCGTTGTCTTGAACATTATTTTAAGAAAAATCCAATGCCTGATTTTGGATTTTCACCAGATGCATGCTTCCCATGTATTAATGGTGAAAAGGTTGGTGTTCATTACGATATTACAGGAGAAGATAATTCTCATGTTATAAGCTTTACTTCTGGTCAAAGATATAATATTGTACCAGATGAGGCTAAAATGACACTTGATATTGATTTGAAAAAGGAATATTTAGCTTTCTTAAATGAGCATAATTACAAGGGTGAAGTAGAAGAAAATACTTATATCGCTCATGGTTTAAGTGCCCATGCAATGTGTCCTCAAAAGGGAATTAATGCAGCTTTCATTTTATTTGAATTCTTAAATGAATATGCGCCATCTTCATTATCAAACTTTGTTGTAAATTATCTTGATAATGATCCTTTTGGACATAAGCTTCAAATTGATGTTTTCCATGAAGAAATGAAGGAATTAACACAAAATCTTGGTATTGTAAGAATTGAAAATAAGCAAGCTCATTTAGGTGTTGATTGCCGTGTACCAGTAGAAGGACATGAGCCTTTGATGCAAAAAAATCTTGATAAGGCTTTAGAAAATACAGGTCTTAAGGCTGTTGTATCTTTAGGTGGTAAGCTTCATTATGTACCAAGGAATTCAGAGCTTGTTAAAACCTTAATGTCTGCTTATCAAGATATTACAGGTGATATGGAAAATGAATCATATACAATTGGTGGTGGAACTTACGCTAAGTTCATTGATAATGCGGTTGCATTTGGTCCTCAATTTGTTGGAAGAGAGGATGTTGACCATCAAACTGATGAATATGTATATGTAGATGATTATATTAAAACAATGGCAATTTACGCTGATGCCATTTATAGGTTGGTTAAATAATGAGATTAAGACATGTAAAAAACGCATTTGAGGATTTAGCAAATGATACAAAGTATTTTGTCCTAAATCCTAAGGATTATCATGGAAAATGGGCTTTAGAAGTCTTTAAAAATAATAATCCTATTCATATTGAAATTGGCTGTGGTAAAGGCCAATTTATGATGGGACTTGCTAAGCATTTTCCTGATATAAATTTTATCGCAATTGAAAAATATGATAGTGTTCTTGTAAGATGTCTTGAAAAGGTTAGTCAAGATGATATTCCTAATTTAAAATTAGTTTTACTTGATGCATTAATGCTTAAGGAAGTATTTGATAAGGGTGAGGTAGAAGAAATTTATTTAAACTTTTCAGATCCATGGCCTAAGACAAGACATGCTAAAAGAAGACTTACATCTTATATTTATTTAGATATTTATCGTAATATTCTAGCTTCAGATGGTGCAATTATTCAAAAAACTGATAATAGGTCTTTATTTGAATCATCACTTGAATCATTAAGTCAAAATGATTGGTATTTAACTAATATATCACTTGACCTTCATAAAACAGATTTATTTAATATTACAACTGAGTATGAAGATAAGTGGTCACCAAAAGGACCAATCTACCGCTTAGAGGCTAGAATGTATAAAGATCCTAATCGTTTAAAAGATAAAGAAGAATAAGCAAAATAAAAATATGGTATTTATATATGCCATATTTTTTTCGGAAAATTCTTAATCTTTTCAAAATGAAAAAGGAAAAAATATATAATTTTATACAAATGCAAATAAAAAATAAATTTTATAAATATAATTGAAAATAATGTCAAATTTTGATATAATATAGATGTCCCATTAATGGGAATAAATTTTAAAGGAGAAATAGAATCAATGATTAATTTCCAGTTCGGAGGAAACGAAGAACTAGAATAGGAGGTACTCAATGGAGTATCTAGTTATTCTAGCTGTAATGATGTTTATTATAGCTATGAATAACCATGATGATGACGATTCTTCAAAAAAAAGTAATTGTCATTAAGTTTCTGGTTCTGATTTCCTCTCCTAAAATGAGAAAAGAGTAAAGGTAGCCGCCTTTACTCTTTTTGTTTACTATATAGTAAACTGTGACTTTTCTGGTTCTGTCACCAATAGTATATGCTATTTTACTTAAAATATCAATAGTTTTAATAAAAAATAAAGCAATTATTATAAATTATATTTTAAAGGTAGAAGCATTGTTTCTACAATTTCACAGGCCTCTTCAATACATAAATTACAAGGAAGAATAACCTTACCATCCTTAAATCCCTTAAGGTCGTAACAAATTGATGTTTTATGCTTTTCTTCAAATGTACTTATTATCTTTTGACCAAGTTCATAGGTTTGTTTTTTAGTTTTAGGGCTATTATAATTTCCATCACTATTTATAATTCCAGCAATCATTATTGCTCCCATTAAAGCTCCGCAGGTTCTTTTAAGTCCGGCAAGACCTGAACCAAATCCTTCTGATATTTTAAATAATGTTTCTTTATCAATGTTAAGTAAATCGGCATAAGTTACTAAAACGGCTTGTGCACAATTTAATCCACTTTTCCATGCTTCAACAGCTAATTTTTTTCTTGTTTCCATAATAAACCTCATTTCTTTAAAAGTATAGCACAAGTAAGACTATAATGCTATTATTTTACATTTTAATACTTATTATTTTAACTTTTTTTAAAATTTTGTGTGAAATTTAATTTAACTAAATCCTTAAGTTTAAATAATTCACTTTCTTTTCACAATATAAAGTAGTATAATTAAACGTGTGAGGTTTATTATGAAGATATTAATTGTAGATGATGATAGACAGTTGAATAATAAGCTATGTGAATATTTAACTAAAAATGGTATTGAAGCTAGTTGTACATATGATGGAGTAGAAGCTTTAGCTTATTTACAAACTAATCAATGTGATTTAATTCTTATGGATATTGATATGCCCAATTTAGATGGTATTTCAACTCTTAAGAAAATTAAAACATTTTCTAATGTACCAGTAATTATTATGAGTGAAAGAACATCAGAGATGGATGTTATTTTTGCTTATGAAGCTGGTTGTATTGATTATATTAGAAAACCATTTTACTTTAAAGAGATTTGCTTAAAGCTAAAGAACTGGTCAAGTAAAAGTAAAGCTAAGTTTATTCGCTTTGATGGCCTTGAAATTGATTTTTTAGGAAGAACAATTTCTGTTGATGGAAAGAAGAAGAATTTAACTCAAAAGGAATTTCAATTACTTAAATATTTAGTTGAAAATAATGGAATAGCTATTGAAAGAGAAAAGCTTTTAAATGATGTATGGGGCTATGGATTCTTTGGCGATGATCGTACAATTGATACCCACATAAAAATGCTTAGATCTTCTTTGGGAAAATATAAGGATTATATTCAAACAATTAGAGGTTATGGCTATAAATTTGAGGTTAAATAATGTCTAGATTTTATTTAATTGGTGGACATGACTTTGATACTAAAAATAATTATATAGCTAAAAGGTTGCTTGATTTAACCCATAAAACAAATCCTACAATTGTTTTAGTACCACTAGCATCAAATGATAGTGAAAAAACAATTAATAATTTTAAAAGAGAATATGCTTCTTTAAATTATAATTTGATTACACTTTGTTTAACTTTAAAACCTGAAAAAAATAAAATAATAGAAATAATAAATAAAGCTGATATTTTATATTTTTCGGGTGGTTCAACCGCTTTTTTAATTAATTTCTTAAAGGAAAATAATCTTTTATGGATTATAGATGAGGCAATAAAAAGAGATGATTTAATAATTGCGGGTGTAAGTGCCGGTGCAATTATGCTATCAAGCTATGGCTTAACTGACCAAGAAGCATATGAAGATCATGGTGATTTTTATAATTATAATGAATTAGAAGGATTAGGAATATTAAATATAGGCTTTTGTCCTCATTTTAATCTAAATGATAGAATATTATATTTTAAAGATATGGTTAATAAGCATAGCATTGATGCATATGCTTTAGACGAGGATACTGCCTTATATATTGAAAATAATAAAATTATGCCTATTTATGCATTAAAAAAGAGGCATATTTATCAATTTAAGAAGGATAACCAACACATTATGGAACAAATGGAACTTAAAAAATTAATAACCCTTGGACCTTCAGGAACTTTTAGTGAGGTTGCAGCATTAAAGCTTAGCGAAGCTTTAAATGAGGAATATAAAATCGAATTTTATCCAACAATATCACTTACAGCAAAAAATATTGCCGCAAATGGCTTTGGTATTTTACCTTTTGAAAATACTTTAGATGGATATGTTCAAGAAACCTTAGATATGCTTCATAAATATAATTTTTATATTTTAAATGATATATCAGTTCCAGTTCATTTTAGCTTTGTATCTAAGAATAGTAATATTGCAAATGTTAAAAAGATTTATGTTCAGTTTAAAGCTAAAGGACAATGCTTAGATTTTATTAATGAGCATGGCTTTGAAATTATCGAAACCGAAAGTAATGTTACATCCTATGAGCGTCTTAAAAATTCTGGTGATACATATGGAGCTATTATTCCTATGCATTTAGATATGTCACCTTTTAAGTGTGTTATTGAAAATGTTGAAGATAGCAAAAATAATAATACAAGATTTTTAGTTTTATCAACTAATGAAGCAAATAAAGCAGAGCTATGCTCTAAATGCTCACTTATTTTAGAAGCTTTAATTGATGAACCAGGAATTCTAATTGAAGCTTTGGTTAAATTTTATGCTTTAAAGATTAACCTAAATGCAATTATGTCAAGACCTACAAAGGAAGGTCTTGGTAAATATTATTTTTATACCGAATTTTTAGCTAATACTAATCTTGATGAGATCAAGGGATTAATCTCGCGAATTAACGAGGAAGGAAAATTTAAGATTAAGTGTCTTGGATTTTATAAGACAATATAAAAGAAAGGATTTAGTGATTACTATGAGAATGATTGATTTAATTGAGAAAAAAAGAGATGGGTATAAATTAAATAAGGATGAAATTGATTTCATTATTCAAGGCTATACAAAGGGTGAAATTCCTGATTATCAGGTATCTGCCTTTTTAATGGCTACCTATTTAAAGGGAATGGATGATGAAGAAGCTACTAATATGGCTATTTCAATGCTTAACTCTGGAGATAAGCTTGACTTATCAGAAATACCAGGAGTTAAGGTAGATAAGCATTCAACAGGTGGAGTTGGTGATAAAACATCTTTAGTTTTAGCACCACTTGTAGCATCTTTTGGCGTTAATTTTGCCAAAATGTCAGGTCGTGGTTTAGGACATACGGGAGGAACTCTTGATAAGCTTGAATCAATTGAGGGCTTTAATATTGCCGTTAAGCCTCATGATTTTATTGAACAGGTTAAGAAGATTGGTATTGCAATTGTCGGTCAAACTGGTAATTTAACACCAGCTGATAAGAAGCTATATGCTCTAAGAGATGTAACAGCAACTGTTTCATCTATTCCGCTTATTGCATCTTCAATAATGTCAAAGAAGCTAGCATCAGGAGCTAATGCTATTTGTCTTGATGTAAAGGTTGGAGCGGGAGCATTTATGAAGAATCTTGAAGAAGCACGTCATCTTGCAAGATTAATGGTTACAATTGGTACTAATTGTGGTCGTCATATGACAGCTGTTTTAACTAATATGGAAGAACCTCTTGGTCTTGCAGTTGGTAATGCCTTAGAGGTTAAAGAAGCTATTAATACCTTAAATGGTAATGGACCTAAGGATTTACTTGATTTATGTCTTGAGATTGGTTCTTATTTATTAATTGATGCTAAGAAGTTTGAAACTAAAGAAGAAGCTAAAGCGGCAATGCTTGAAAATATTAAGAATAAGAAGGCTCTTGGTAAGCTTATGGATTTTGTTGGTGCTCAGGGTGGAAATGTTGAGTATATTAAGAATCCTGAACTATTTGCTAAAGCTAATGAGGTAATTCCTGTTTATGCTAAAACATCTGGTTGTGTAAATCATATTGATGCTTTAGAAATAGGTCATGCAGCAATGATTTTAGGAGCTGGTCGTGAAACACTTGAAGATAAAATTGATATGGCTGTAGGTATTGTTCTTAATAAGAAGGTTGGTGATATGGTAAAAGAAGGAGATGTTCTTTGCTATATCCATACTAATGGAAGAAATACTGAAGAATCGATCGAAAAAGCCTTCAATGCTTTTAAGATTTCTGATAAAGTAGTAGAATCTAAGCTTATATTAGATGTAATAAGATAATATATTAATATGAAGGTAAAAAGAGGATTTTTTGTCCTCTTTTTTTATGTGATAAAATAAGTTCTCGGCATTTACTGATTGGATTTTGCTATAATTTTTGGGTAAAGTATAACCCCCCGGATAAATTTAAAAAATTAGGATGAACCCTTAAAGTTAGACTAGTAGAAAATTAATTTAATATTATATTATTTATGGATTGATGTCTATATGTTGTAGGTGTCAATCCTTTTAATTTTGTTATAATTCTTTGATTATTGTAATAGCTTATATATTCACTCATAGATTTTTCTAAATCATCCAGTGCTTTAAATTCATATTCATGACCATAAAACATTTCATTTTTCATTGTTTTAAAGAATATTTCTATTACACAATTATCATAACAGTTGCCTTTTCTAGGCATACTTTGTCTTATGCCTTTCTTGGCTAATCTATAACTTAGAATTTAATAATCTATATCTTCATTTTTAAAAATATTATTCATAATTCTAATTTCTACTTGCAATTAAGCACTAAATCTCGTTTAGCTACTTATAATCAAAATCAAGAATGATATATTTAAAATTTAATAACTGATGAACAAAAGGAGGACTAAATCCTCCTTTTTCTTAGCATCTATTTAATTGGTCTTCAATACAAAGCTCACAGCCACATTCCTCGGCTAATTTACGAGCTTGTTTTACGCATTCATCCTTTGTTTGATAATGCTTTGGTCTTACACAACCATATTGATCAAGAATTTCCCAAGTAGAGGGACTTTCTTTACATGGTCTTGCAGTAACTTTATTTGTCATAATTAAAAACTCCTTAAATAATTTTGCTACAATTATAGTATTAATAAAATAATAAAAATTATTCTTTAAAATTTAATTTTAATAATAAAATATTTATTATAATAATATATATTAGTGGTGAAGCAATGAAAAGATTAATATTATTACTGCTTATATTATTAAGTACCTTTTTTATAATTCCTAAAACATCAAAGGCTTCAGAAAGTCTTGCAGCTAATAGTAAGGCTGCTATTTTAATAGAAGCTGAGTCAGGCGATATTCTTTTTTCTAAAAATATGGATGAAAAAAGAGGTATTGCCTCCATGACTAAGATTATGACAATATCTCTTGTATATGATGCCTTAAAGAATCATGAAATAGAATATGATACTATTCTAACATGCTCTTCTCATGCTAAATCAATGGGAGGAACCCAGGTATATTTAGAAGAAGGGGAGAAGCATACTGTATCTGATTTAATAAAATGTGTAATGCTGGCATCTGCTAATGATGCGGCGGTATGTTTAGCCGAGGGTGTTGCTGGAAGTGAGGCTTTATTCGTTGATAAAATGAATGAAAAAGCCGAAGAACTAAAAATGCTTAATACTCATTATTCCGATGCAACCGGCCTTAGTGATACAAATCATTTCTCATCAGCCTATGATATGGCTTTAATTAGTCGCTATTTGGTAAATAATTATCCTGAGGTTTTAGCTATTACTACCCTTCATGATGCATATTTTAGAGAAGATACTGATAATCCTTTTTGGCTTGTAAATACTAATAAGCTTGCGGGAAAAAATGGAATTGATGGATTAAAAACTGGTCATACAGCTTATAGTGCTTATTGTATTACCCTTACAAAGCAGGTTGATGATATGCGTCTAATTTCTGTTGCGATGGGATATGAAAATCCAATTATAAGAAATCAAGAAGCTGCAGAGCTTTTAAGTTATGGTTTTAGTTTTTATAAAAAGATTAGTTTTTTAGATAAAGATGATATTGTAAAAAAATATGATACGATATTATATGAAAATAATTTAATTACTATTTGTCCTACAAAATCTTTTGTTAAAACTATTTTAAAATCAGAAGCTGATAAATATGAAATTAGGTATGAGTTTTCATCTAAAACAGAAGGAAAAGCAATTTTGTATTATGATGGAAAAGTTATTGATACAGTCGATTTAGTAGTTAAAGAATCAAAGAAAAAGAATCTTTTTAAATTATTTTTAGAAATTTTAGGATCTATTTTTTAAATTTAATCTTCGCTTTATAAAGCGAGGATTATTTTTATATTTAAAAATATAAAATGATATAAATTAACACAAAAAGTTTTCGTATTTAATTGTTTTTTAATCTTATATCAAAACAATTTTTATTTAAAATAACCTGTTTTTAGAGAGAAAATGGTAAAAAAAGTATAACAGAGTGATACTTTTGAAACGATTTTTAGAAAATATAAAACTTTATAAATATTTGACAAATTTTAATACTAGTGTTAATATCAAATTATAAAATATTTTATACTATTTTTAGTTAATTTGGAGGATATATGAAAGCTTATAATGATGATAATCGTTTTTTTAATTTAAGGTCTGATGTTTATTTTAAACATTTCTTTTCGGTTAAGAAGATACTTGCTATCTTCTTATCAAATCTATGGAATCAAAATGTAAATGAAGCTGATATTACATATGATAATACTGAATCAACCGTATTAGATGGTAAAAAGATAATTTATGATGTAGTA
>MNRZ01000060.1 GCA_001916215.1 Clostridium sp. CAG:307_30_263 | reverse complement strand
TTTTTTTATTTTATACACGCCCTCATAGCTCAGTTGGTTAGAGCACTTGACTGTTAATCAAGGGGTCCTAGGTTCAAGTCCTAGTGCGGGCGCCATTTTGGTCTAGTGATGATGGCATAGTGGATACACCTGTTCCCATACCGAACACAGTAGTTAAGCACTATAACGCCGATGGTAGTACATTTAGTTGTGCGAGAGTAGGAAGTTGCTAGGCTAATTTATGGAGGTTTAGCTCAGTTGGGAGAGCATCTGCCTTACAAGCAGAGGGTCAGCGGTTCGAGCCCGTTAACCTCCACCATTTTATATACCATTTTATATTATTAAATTTGCCGAAATAGCTCAATTGGTAGAGCAACTGACTTGTAATCAGTAGGTTGTGGGTTCAAGTCCTATTTTCGGCACCATTTTTTTTGCGTTAAACTATTTGTTAGTCAAATAGTTTTTTTATTTATAGTTAATAATCTTATAATGTTTTAATAATTTATATATTAAAATATATATTTTACGGTTAATTTTTCTTTATATAAGTAAGAATTCCATAAACTTAGAGTTTAATTTAATATACTAATACAAATGATATTTGAATTTAGAAAATATTATGAACATCACTAGTATAAACGATGGTTCATTATGTTGCTAGAATGATTGATAAATATATATTGAGTAAATCCCATTGAAGTAAAAAAATAATTATAATTCAAATATTTATAAAAGAAATGAGATGATGTTAAAATGAAATATTTTGTTATAAATGATATACATAGTTTTTATACTGAAATGATGACAAGTTTGATATCTAACGGCTTTGATATCCAAAATCCAGACTATAAAGTTATTATCTGTGGTGACGCTTTTGACCGGGGATGCGAGACGATTAAGATGTTTGAATGGCTAAAAGAAATGAAGTTAAAAGACAAGTTGATTTATGCTAGAGATAATCATGAAGATTTATTAGAAGACGTATTTAGGCGCAATAGAATTACTAATACTGATGTTTCTAAAGGAACCTATTTAACAATTAAACATTTAGCCCAAGAACAAAGAGGACAAGTCATAGATGATTTTGACGCTTGGATTCACAAAGTAAATTGTTTAGTACTTGAGGAGTGAAAAAAATTGCTGTTTAGCAAAAAAAGAAAGATAGTATAATGCTATTAGGTGATTTATTCGAAACGGTTTTTAATAGTGTAAACAGTTAGAAAATCTAGTCTTTTTTCATAATGATTTGGGTTTGATTTTTTATGAATGATAAAAATTTTATTAGTTTATATTGATTTAATTATGTTATGAATATTTTGATTTTCTTTTTTTATTGAATGCAATTAGAATTAAATGCTATATATGAAATTTATATGCGTATTAGCAAAATTATTGGTAATTTTTATTAATTGTTTTGAACTTTAAAACGTGATATAATTTGTTCAAATTTGTTAAAAAGAAGGTGAGGTCCTTTGAAGGATAATTTAATAAAAACAATTAAGCATACTTTTCCAATATGTTTGAGTTATATTTTTCTTGGACTTGCTTTTGGTATATCATTATCATCTAAAGCTCATCAGGGTCCCTTGTATTCTTTTTTGTCTTCAGCACTTGTTTTTGCTGGATCTATGCAATTTGTTATGATTGATTTTATTGCTGAACAAACTCCATATTATATGGTTGCTTTAATGACTGTTGTAATAAATGCACGTTATGCAGTTTATGGATTATCATTTAATGAGCATTATAAGGACGTTCCATGGTATAAGAAATGGTATTTAGCATATTCTTTATCTGATGAAACTTATTCATTATTAGTTGCAACATCACTACCATTTAAGGAAAAAAATCATCAATATGATTTTATGGTTCATGCGGCCAATCATATTTATTGGATTGTAGGCTGTGTTTTAGGTAGTCTTGTAGGACAAATTAATATCGATTTTACAGGCATTGATTTTGTAATGACGGCAATGTTTGTATGTATTTTTATTGATCAGCTTAGAGATCATAATCCATTAATACCGGCTATCATTGCGATTGTATCATCCATTGTATGCTTAGTTTTCATTGGTAAATATTTTATTCTACCATCACTGATAATTACGATTACTTTCCTATTTATCTTTAGAAATAAAATAGAACGAAAGGAGAATAATAATGTTTTTAGTAGCAAATAATAAATATGCCTTTATTATTCTTTTAATTGTAACAGGTATTACCTTTTTAATTAGAATTTCAACTTTTCTTTTATTTAGAAATAAGGAGATGCCTAAGTCTATTAAATATATTGCAAATACTTTACCACTAGCAATAATGCCAACATTGGTTATCTATTGTATTAGAGAAACCGCCTGGACTGATTATCGAAGTGTTATTCCAACTTTTGTTGCAATTACAATTACGGCCTTAGTTCATTTGTGGAAAAAGAACTTTATATTGAGTCTTATTATAGGTACGGCTACCTTTATGATTTTAATAAGAGTTTTAGCTTAAAATGAAGTTTTTACTTCATTTTTATTTATTTTAAGACAATTTACCTTTTTTGTTTAGATATTTTTCAAAATTAATGGTGTATAATATAATCATAGAGGTGGTTATATAATGAGAAAAACAAAAATAATTTGTACACTTGGTCCAGCCATTGATGATTATGATAAATTAAAGAAAATGGTTTTACATGGACTTGATTGTTGTCGACTAAATTTTTCACATGGAACCCATGAGGAACAATTAGTTCGTATTGAACGTATAAAAAAACTTCGTAATGAGTTAGGACGTTCACTTCCTATTTTGCTTGATACAAAAGGCCCTGAGATTAGACTTCGTGACTTTAAAAATAAAAGTATTGAATTACACACAGGAGATATATTTACCTTAACAGATAATTTTGATGAATTAGGTGATGAAACGCATATTGGCTTAACGTATCCTTATCTTGCTAAATATGTTAAGCTTCATGATACAATTCTTGTAGATGATGGTCATGTTGGTCTTGAGGTTGTTGAACTTCAAGGTGCTAATGTTGTTTGTAAGGTATTAAACGATGGTGCTTTATCAAATCATAAGTCAATTAATATTCCTAATGTTATAGTTGATATGCCATATTTATCAGATGTAGATAAATCTGATATTTTATTTGGAATTGAAAATGATGTTGATTATATAGCAGCTTCATTTGTAAGACGTAAGCAAGATGTTCTTGATTTGAGAAAACTTCTTGATGATAATGGTGGCTCAGAAATCAAGATTATTGCTAAAATCGAGAATACTGAAGGCGTAAAAAATATGGATGATATTATTGAAACTGCTGATGGTGTTATGGTTGCTCGTGGAGATCTAGGAGTTGAAATACCATTTAAGATGTTACCAGCAGTTCAAAAGGATATGATTTCTAAATGCTTCTTACAAGGAAAGATCGTTGTAACCGCAACGCAAATGCTTGATTCTATGCAACAAAATCCTCGTCCTACTCGTGCAGAAGTATCGGATGTTGCTAATGCAATTTATGATCGTACAACCTGTATTATGCTTTCGGGTGAAAGTGCAGCTGGTAAATATCCAGTTGAGGCAGTAAGTGCTATGTCAGAGATTGCCTTATGTACAGAAGAAAATATTAATTATCCTCGTCGTTTTGAACAATATAATCTAAATTTAGGTGATGGTATTCTATCTTCAATTTGTAATAGTGCCGTAGCTGCGTCTTATCAAATTGGTGCGAAGGCTATTATTTGTGTAACGATTAAAGGTGTTACTGCACAAATGCTTTCAGCTTATCGACCTGAATGCCCAATTATAGCTGTTACAGTTGATCCTAAGGCCTACCAACAGTTAGGACTTGGATGGAATGTATATCCAGTTAAGGCAGAAATGAAATCATCTACTGATGAGTTATTCCTATATGCGGCTCAAAAGGCGTCTGAAACTGGACTTGTTCAAAAGGGTGACAAGGTTATTATTATAGGTGGTTCTATTATTGGCTGTGGAATTACTGATACAATGAAAATTCATACGATGAAATAAAAGCCCTATACAAAATAAATGGCACTTCATAAAATATAGTGTAGCTTGAAGCTACATATATTAAGGAGTGCTTTTATTATGGCTTGTTCAAACAACCAAACAAATAATACCCTAGGAAATTTAGGGTTAGATGAAAATTACATTTGTTGCTGCAATGATCGTTTTACATTTAATTTAGATCCTATCGGTGATGGAAGGTATACTTTAACTTGTACACCTTGTTCTTTACCTACAGCAGTTTTTGATGTAGCAACTATTAGCGTAAGACAAAACTCTTGTAATCAAATTGAGTATTATCAAGCAGCTATTAATACTGATCCTGTAAAAATAATTCAGGATTGTAGCTTAAGAGATTTACTATGTAGATGTATTAATTGTTACTTTGATGATGCAACGCTTCCTAATTGTAATACAAATCGTAGAAACTTTGGATTATTCTAATAAATAATTAATAATTGAGGGATTATATCTACTATCTAGATGTAATCCTTTATTTTTTGTTTATTTTTTGGTATATTTTATTTGGTGATAAAATGCTAATTGATGAACTTAAGGACGTTAAATCCTATTTTGAAAATGATAACGAAATAAACATTGTACTAAATACCTTTGATTATTTAGAGCACAATGAAAAAAGTATTTTAGCTAATGGCTATAATTTTAAAGAAAAGAAGAATCGTATTTTTTATTATGAAAATAAGACTAAAATAGTAATGCTAAGTATTTGTAATAACAATTTAAAAACTTCAAGGCTTATGCCTGATTATACAAATTCAATGGTTAATTTAACTTCATCAATCAAAAAATTCTATGGCTTAGAATCTAAATACCAAACATCTTCTAAATTAAATAGCTATTTAGATAAGAATTATAAACATATTGTTTTTCTTATTTTAGATGGTCTTGGTCCTTATATTATAAAAGAGGCTTTAAAGCCTGGTGATATTTTATATGATAATTTAAAAGAAACAATTAGTGCAGTATTTCCCCCAACAACAGCTTGTGCAATTCCTTGTAGTGCAAGTGCTAAGCTAGCTCTTGAAACCGCTTGGCTAGGCTGGGAAAATTATATTAAGGAAATAGATAGAAATATTGTTCTATTTACAGGAGAAAATTATGTAACCAAAGAACCTACAGGTATTAATTTAAAAAAAGGTTTAATGAAATATGATGAATATTTTTATTCACTTGGAGTTGATGCTAAGGATTTTGAGCCAAATTTCCGTCCTGGTGGATATGAAACATTCGATGATTTACTTAAGGGACTTAAAAAACATATTAGTAAAGATGTTTCAACGTTCACATACGCCTATTGGGGTGAACCTGATTCAACATTGCATTTATATGGCGTTGGTTCACCTGAGGCAAACAGTGTAATAAAAAGTTTAAATGATTCATTAGCGAAGGGTTTAAAGGGTATGAAGGATGATACCTTAGTTATTGTTACAGCTGATCATGGTCATCAAAATGTTATAAATACTAAATTATATGAATATAAGGATTTATATGCAATGCTTGAAAGAATGCCTTCTAATGAAGGAAGAAGTTTAACCTTCAAGGTTAAAAAAGAATTTCATCAACAATTTAAAGTTAAATTTGAGCATTATTTTAGTGACTATTATGATCTTTATAGTAAGGATGATTTTTTAAAACTAGGCTTTTTAGGTGATATTAATAAATTTGGTTATAATCAAAGATTGGATGATTTTTTAGGTGATTTTATTGCAATTGCAAGTAATGAATTATATCTAGAATATGTTGATTTTAAGGATGATGCTTTTCATTTTAAATCGGCTCATGCCGGAATTACGAAAAATGAAATGGAAACACCTTTAATAATTATAAAAAAATAATTAAAATAAATACGTTTTCATAGACTAAAAAAACAAAAATATGCTATAATTTTTAAGGTTAAATATAAGAAAGAAGGACTATATTATGGAAATTAGAAATGTCGCAATTATCGCACACGTAGACCATGGTAAAACCACATTGGTTGACTCCCTTTTAAAGAGTTCACATACATTTAGAGATAACCAGGTTGTAGATACATGTGTAATGGATTCAAATGCGATTGAACGTGAGCGTGGAATTACAATTCTTGCTAAAAACACAGCAATTACTTATAAGGACGTAAGAATTAACATTCTTGATACTCCTGGACATGCTGACTTCGGTGGTGAAGTAGAACGTATTATGTCAATGGTTGATGGTGTTGTTCTTGTTGTAGATGCTTATGAAGGAACTATGCCTCAAACTCGTTTCGTATTAAAGAAAGCTCTTGAGGCTGGCCATAGGCCAATTGTGGTAATTAATAAAATTGATAAGCCATCTGCAAGACCTGCAGAAGTAATTGATGAAGTATTAATGCTATTAATGGAATTAGGTGCTGATGATTCTCAGCTAGAGTTCCCTGTATGCTATACATCTGCAATTAATAATACTTGCTCATTATCTCCTGATGTTTCAACTCAAAAGGAAGGAATGGGACCATTACTTGATACTATTATTGATTATGTGCCATCTCCATCTAGAGATGTTGACTCTCCACTTCAATTTCAACCGGCACTTCTAGATTATAATGATTTCGTTGGGCGTATTGGTATTGGACGTATTGTTCGTGGTACGGTAAAGAATGGTCAAACTGTATCTTGTTGCCGTCTTGATGGCTCTATTAAGCAATTTAAGATTCAAAAGCTATATGGCTTTTTAGGACTTGATCGTATTGAACTTCAAGAGGCTGGAGCTGGTGAAATTGTTGCTATTGCCGGTTTAATGGATATTTCAGTTGGTGAAACTATTTGTCCTGTAGGACAAGAAGACCCACTTCCTCCTATTGATGTAACAGAACCAACCCTTCAAATGACATTTGGTACTAATACATCTCCATTCTGTGGACGTGATGGTAAGCTTGTAACGGCATCTAAGATTGAAGACCGTTTAATGCGTGAGGTCCAAAAGGATGTTTCCTTAAAGGTAAAGCGTCTTCCTGGTGCAGAAGAATGGGTTGTATCAGGACGTGGAGAACTTCATTTATCTGTTTTAATTGAAAATATGCGCCGTGAAGGCTATGAGTTCCAGGTGTCTCGTCCACATGCCATTTTAAAGGAAATTGATGGCGTTACGTGCGAACCATATGAAGAGGTTGTAATTGACGCACCTCAAGATACAATTGGTTCTGTAATTGAGCTTTTAGGTAACCGTAAGGGTATTATGCAGCATATGGAAAATACAACAGAGGCTCAAGCACGTGTAATTTATGAAATTCCTTCTCGTGGATTAATTGGTTTTAATACTGATTTCATGACCGTTACAAAGGGCTATGGTATTATGTCTCACTCATTTATTGATTACCGTCCAATGGAGTCAATGAGTGTAGCTAAAAGACCTTTTGGTGTATTAGTTTCTATGGCTCAGGGTCAATCAACAGCTTATGCTTTAGGACAATTAGAGGATCGCGGTCAAATGTTTATTGAACCTGGTGAAGATATTTATGAGGGTATGATTGTAGGTCAAACAGGCCGTGATATGGATATGGCTGTTAATGTTGTTAAGGCTAAGCAACAAACAAATACTCGTTCTTCAAATAAGGATATGACGGTTGTATTAAAAAGACCTATTATTATGACTCAGGAACAATGCCTTGAGTTTATTAATGATGATGAGCTTGTAGAGGTTACACCTAATCATATTCGTTTACGTAAGAGAATCCTTGATACTGTTGAACGTAAAAAATATGATGCTCATCAAAAGGAAGAGAATAACTAATTAATGATTGAATCATACTATTAAGGTATGATTCTTTTTTATTTTGAAATAAAAAATCAGAAGCTAAGTGCTTCTGATTCATTGATTATTTAGTTGTTAAAATTCTTTTTACAAGTGATACAATCTTAGCCATTTCTGTAATATCAGCATATTCATGGATGCCATGACAGTTATAACCGCCAGTTCCGATATTAGGAGTACAAATTCCCATAAAAGTTAATCTAGCGCCATCAGTTCCACCTCGAGTAGGTACAACCTTAACATCAATTCCTTCTTCATGGTAAGCTTTTAAGGCTTTATTAACGGATCTCATATCATTATCAATAATCTCACGCATATTTCGATATGAATCAGTAATGTCAAGAATACATGTTCCTTCACCATACTTTTTATTGATGAAAGAATAAGCATTTACAAAATCCTGCTTTTGTTTTTTAAGCTTACTGCTATCATGATTTCTTAAAATATAGTGCATTGTAGCTTCTGAGGTATTACCCTTAATTTCGGTTAAATGATTGAATCCATCATAGCCATCTGTATATTCAGGGCATTCAGCCTGAGGAAGAAGGCTTGCAAATTCCATTGCGACCT
This sequence comes from Clostridium sp. CAG:307_30_263, assembly GCA_001916215.1. Lineage (GTDB taxonomy): Bacteria > Bacillota_I > Bacilli_A > Acholeplasmatales > Anaeroplasmataceae > CAG-307. The sequence continues at coordinate 23,302 of MNRZ01000060.1, read as the reverse complement.
TAGCTGCGTTAACCATTTTCCCTTTAGCTGCGCCAGGATGAATTTCAAAACCTTTAATTTTTACGGTTGCTGATGAGGCATTAAAATTCTCATAAGAGAACTCCTCATATTCTTCACCATCAATTGTGTAGGCATAATCAACAGGGAAAAGGTCAGTATCAAATGAAAGAATACCTGTACCAATTTCCTCATCTGGTGTAAATGCTACATGAATTTCACCATGAGGTAAATTCTCTTTAATAATTTCTTCAAGAACAGTCATAATAACGGCTATTCCACCCTTGTCATCACAGCCAAGTACTGTATCACCACTTGTTGTTACAATGGTATGACCAATTTCTTTTTTTAGGGCTTCAAATTGATTAGGATCAAGGACTTCGCCATTTCCAAGCTTAATTATACCCCCAGTATAGTTTTCAATTACTTGTGGTTTTACATTAGTACCACTTACTTCAGGGATTGTATCCATGTGGGCAAGAAGACCAATTTTATCCATTCCCTCTTTGTTAGCCTTAAGGGTTGCATAAACAGTACATTTATCATTAACTAAAGCAGTTAAGCCTAATGCTTCAAGTTCATCGTGAAGCTTATTTGCAAGAACGTATTGTTTATTAGTTGATGGGGTTAAACCAGTTGTATCATCGGACATTGTATCAATTTTAACATAATTTAAAAATCTTTCTAATAATTCCATAATTAAATTCCTTTCTTCAAACTCTATATAAATTATACATTAAAAATGATATATTTTCTAGCAATTATTATTACTTTAACGTATAATATTATTAATATAATGATTTTGGATGTGATTAGATGAAGCCTGAGCTTTTAAATTTAAATAATGTATTAACCTCTTTATATCAAAATATAAAAATAGAAGAAGAATTATTTATAAAAAGAAAAAAGATTAACCTAACATTAAGCGAGGTTCATACATTAGAGGTAATTAGTGATGCTCGAGATAAATCGATTACAGGTCTTTCGCAAGAACTTAAAATTACGCCTGGAACTTTTAGTGTGTGTGTAGACAAGCTTATTAAAAAAGGCTATATAAAACGGATTAATGATGATTTAGATAAAAGAAAGGTTTTAATTGATATAACAAGCAAAAGTATACCAATTCTTGATATGCATTCATCATTTCATGAAAAATTACTTTTGTATTCTTTAGATACGTTAAAGCTTGATATAAATGAGCTTACAAAATCATTAGAAAAGATTAATAATTATATAGAAGAAATGAGTGATAAAAATGAATAGACATTACAGGATGTCAGTTGCACTAGATGTTGATGATTTACTTCTTGAGTGCATACCTTATGCTATTAAATTGGCCAATGAAAAATATAAATTTAATCCACCGATTAGTATCCACGAGGTTAATAGATGGGGAAAATTAGGCAGTAGAGCTGATGTTATTTTTGAATATTTTAATCAAGCTGAATTCTATCAAAATCAACCTGTTATTGAAGGGGCTAAAGAATTTGTAAGAAAGCTTACTAAAATAGCCGAAGTATTTATTTCAACTTCAATTCCCCCAGAGTTTATGGGAATTAGAGCTAAGCGTTTAATGGAGGAATTTCCTGAAATTCCAGTAGAAAATATCTACATGGGAAGTCGTAAGGATAAAATTAATGTTGATGTTTTATTTGATGATGGAATGCATAATGTTTTTAAGTCAAATGCGAAATATCCTATTTTAATGCGAAGACCATGGAATCAGGATGCAACAGGGATGCTTGCAGTTAATAATTATGAGGAATTTTTAAAGCTTTTAGAGGTTATTGTTAAAAGTAATTCTTATTTAGAAACGGAATCTTTATCAAACCCTTCTATTGTATGCCTTGTAGGACCTTCAGGAAGTGGAAAAACTAAGGTGGCAGGAAGATTAATTAAGATGACTGATAAGCTTTTAAAACTTCAATCATACACAACGAAAGACCCTACAAGCCTTAAAGAAAATGATTGGTATAATTATATAACAACAGAAGAATTTAGAACTCTTCTTGATAATAATGAACTTTTTGAATCAACTATGTATGCCGGGCATGGTTTCGGTTCTAAAAAGGAAGATATTGTTAAAATTCTAAATTCAGGTAAAAATGTTTTAAATACAATGGATATTTGTGGAGCAATGGCCTTAAAGTGTCATTTTGATAATGTAATTATGATTTATATTAAAAGAGATAGAAGAACTTTGATTGAATCTATTTTAAAGAAAAAATCAACTATTGAGGATAAAACAAATCGTATTTTGGCGATTGATTCTGAAAAGAGTAATATTTCGTTGTGCGATTATGTAGTGTATAATACTTCTTATGATGACGCAGCTAAGGAAATATTAAAAATATTAGAAATTAAGTAGGTGTAAAAATGATAGGTTTTCATGAAAAGTTTGGTTTTGGAGCAATTAAATCAATTGATAATGATATTGTAAAAATTACTTTTGATGGTATGTCAGAAAAAAATATTGTTAGGTTTAAGGTTAATGTACTTAATGAAAAGTTTGCTAAGTATATAATTGATAGCAAGTTTTCAAATGAAAAGTATCCAAATGAAAATCTATCAGATTTTAGTTTTCATGATGTTAAATACGATGAATTACAAAATAAATTCACACTAATTGACAACTATCAAAATCGAATTGATATTGAATTTAATGGCTTTAAGGCAACGACGATATGCTCATGTATTGATACATTTGATTGTATCCATGGCTATGCAGCCTTAGAATATTTAGCAAAATTGCTAAAAAAGGTTGATTCATTTAGTAAGAATGTAAATTTTTTAATTAATCAAATTATTGAAGATGCTTATGATGTTAATTATAGTCATATTAAAAGCTTTATAAAAAATGTTGATAAAGTACCTATGAATAAGATTGTAGAGGCCTTAAGCGAGAATGTTAAGTATATAGATCAAATTGAGGCACTTACGGCGGGTTTTATTATCGATAAGCAAAGAAGAGCTGATTATGCTTATGAGGTTAATGCTTTAAATAAATATAATCGATATAAAGAGTCGGCCCTTCCTCTTATAAAAAGATATGAAAAAATTATTAAGCTTGATAACGTAGAGTCTAAGGATAGTGATAGACAATCAAGTGTAATTTTATATTATTATTTTAATGACGATTATCGTAAAATAATTGAATATATAAATGGAAGAGATTTAAACCAAAATGCTTGGGATTTAATCCAAAACATTATTGATGAGGTATGTTCAAAAATCCCCGAAAATGAAAGAATGGAGCTTTTAAATAATTCTAAATTAGAAAGCTATTTATATGAGGATTTAATTAATTCCTTTGAACCAGCAAAGCGTTATGACTTATTAGCTAATATTGATTTATCCTTAGACCTTAGTAGTGATCTTTATGACTATGTACCTAATTATTATCTTGAGGATAAAATGAAAACAGGAAGCAATGAGGTAATTAATTACATTTTTAAGCATCCAGAAAGAAAAATTAGTGACCACTCTATTGTAACTGCTTTGATTGAAAGTGCATTCAATTCTTATTTTGATAGACGTAAACTTGATAAAATTAGTAAATATCAAAATACCAAAGCGGTTATAATGATATTAAGTGATATCTATTATCTTTATCGTATAGAACGCTTAAATGAAGAAGCTTTATTACTTGATACATCAGGATTAGATTTATCTTCAAATAATTATGTTAATATTGATGAGGTTGATTTGTTCGCCTATATGAAGCCATTTATTTGGGCTGATAGTGAGGAAGAAGAAATTCACTATGGCTTAGCACTTTTAGGTAAGTATATTGTATTAGATACTATTTATGGATCTAATAATAATCATATAGAAAAAGTTAATTTTTTTAAGAAAAGCAGTTATAGTGAATTTTTATTTACTTTCATTCGACTTCATTTTAATGATAAATTAACTGAGGCTGTGAAAAAAGGTGAAGAACTTAAGCAAAAAAGACTTCAGGCTATGATGCTTAATAATTTTAACCTTGTGGCTAATGATTTTAAAGAAATAATTTCTAAATATACAACCGCAGACCATGCTAAAGCCCATCTTGAGGTTTCACTTGATTTTGATTATAGAGAAATTTTGGTATCATTTAAAATTGGTGATATAAAACCATACGTAGTTTCTAATATATATGATTTTTTTAATTCTTTTAGAACTAATGAAAGAAAAGAATATGGTAAACATTTTATCTTTACGCATAATATTAATAATTTAGTTGAACCCTATAAAAGCTTAATTAAATTATTGCTAGAATTTCCGCTATCAAGCTCCTATAAAAAAGCTCTTCCTATTACCCCAGATCTTGCAAGCCATATTCTAGAAATATTAAAGGGTGAACATATTCATCTTGACGGTAAGCTAGTTCTTTTAGACTTAAGTCCTAAAAAGCTTAAGGTTGAAATAACCGATGAAATGGTGCTTAAGGTTGGACTTAAGGAAAATCAACATATATTACATTTGGTTGATGATTTGTATATTGTCGATGAGGATGCGGCTATTGTTTATAAGGTTGAGGATAATTCAAGGTATAAGCAATTTATCAGCTTAGCTTGTAAACTAAATGGTACTAATCTTGAACCAGTTATTGAGCGTTTTAATGATGAAATATATCCTTATATTAATAATTATCTTGAAATTTCCCCGATGGTTCAAAATCGTTTTAAGGTGTCTGATTTAGAGATTATTGCTTATTTTGATTATAATAATAAAATATTATCCGTTAAGGAGTCATTTAAACATGATGGCATTGAAATTAAAAGAAATGAGTTTAAAACGCAAGACCAAAGAAAATATGATGAATATTTAGCATATCTTGATGTCTTAGGCTTTGAAGATGGTGTTTGTCAAAGTGAGGACCTTATTTATGATTTTATGGCGATGGATTTTTCTCATTTAAGGGAGCTTGCTAGTGTTTATTTATCAGAAGCAATTCAAAATCATCAGGTTTTAAATTTCCAAAAGCCTGTTATTAAGATTAATTATAATAGTGGTATTATGGAATGCTTTATGGAAGATACGGAATATGATGAGGAAGAACTATTTAAGCTTTATCAGGGAATGAAGCTTCATAAGAAATATGTTTTACTTAAGAATAACCGAATTGTTCAAATTGAAGATGATGAAATGGCGCAAGCTATGGACGAGCTTCATATTGATAAGAAGCATCCTTATGAATCCGTATCACTTCCAATTTATCAAGCCTTATGTGCTTATGCTCATAAGGATATGATTAAGATAGATGATTATTTAAGAAACATGATAGATGAGCTTACAGATTTTAAAAATAGTAAGGTTAAGATACCAGATGTTAATGCAAGTCTTAGACCTTATCAAATTGAGGGCTTTAATTGGCTTTCAATTTTAGCTAAATATCATATGGGTGGTATTTTAGCTGATGATATGGGTCTTGGTAAAACGCTTCAAATTATTACCCTTATAGCCGCAAGCCCTGATTCAAAACCAAGTCTTATTGTTTGTCCAAAAAGCTTAATATTTAACTGGAAGAATGAATTTGAGAAGTTTGCACCAGATATTTTAGTTTATCAAATATATGGAGGCCTTCAAGCCCGTAAGGATTTAATAGATTCTATTTCAAATGATAAAAAAACTATATATATTACAGCTTATGATTCTTTAAGAAATGATATTGATTTATATAAAGATAAAATATTTAAATATATTATCCTTGATGAGGCTCAATATATTAAAAATGTTCAAGCAGAAAAATCTTTAGCTGTTAAAAAGCTTAAGGGTGATTCGAAATTCGCTTTAACAGGTACACCAATTGAAAATAATGTTATTGATTTATGGTCTATTTTTGAATTTGTTATGCCAGGCTATTTTGAAGAGTTATCAGTCTTTAAGGTTAAGTATAATTCAAATGATAATTATCCTTCCCATATAGCTAAAAAGATAGCACCATTTGTTTTAAGAAGAACAAAGAATAATGTTTTGAAGGATTTACCTGCCAAATTTGAAACAATTATTCAGGCACCAATGACGCCTGCGCAAAGAAAGCTTTATGATGCTCATTTAATGATGGCTCGTAATGCCCTAGCAAATGGGGCCAAAGCCTTTGATATTTTACCTTTCATTTTAAGACTAAGACAAATTTGCGTTGATCCTAGAACCTTTCAGGAAGGAAATGAAGAGGGGGGGAAGCTTCAAATGCTTCATGAGCTAATTGTAAAATATATCGACGAGGGTCATAAAATATTAATATTCTCACAATTTGTTAAATGCTTAAACTTAATTGAGGATATTTTAGCTTCACTTCATTTAAAATATTATATGATAACAGGTGATACAAAGCCTGAAAATCGGATTGAATATGCCAGTCGCTTTAATGCCAGTGATGAGGTTAAGATTTTCTTAGTATCACTTAAGGCTGGTGGTACAGGCTTAAACCTAGTTGGGGCTGATGTGGTAATTCACATGGATCCTTGGTGGAATCAAGCGGTTGAATCACAAGCTACTGATAGAGCTTACCGAATTGGTCAAAAGCGTAATGTTGAGGTTATAAAGCTTATTTGTGAAAATACAATAGAAGAAAGAGTAATCGAGCTTCAAAATATGAAGCGTGATATAATTGATAAGATTATTTCAAATGATGAATCCTCAGTAACTAGTGCTAGTCTTGAGGATATCCACTTTGTTTTAAAATAGAAGGAATCTCCATTGTGGAGATTTTTTCTTTTTTTCATATAATAAAATGGTGATTTGATGGAAAATATTGTGGCGCTAATAACTCCCTTTAAGGATGGCAATGTTTCGTATGAAGGGCTTAAGAGCTTAGTTTTAAAGCATATAAGAGAAAAAACAGATAAGCTTTTGCTTTTAGGTACAACCTCAGAAGCTCCAAGTCTAAGCCTCGAGGAAAAGAAGAAAATAGTAAAAGAGGTAGCTTTAATTTCTGAAGGAAAAATTGAGCTTATCGGTAGCTTATGTGTTAATAATTTAAATAGTATGAAAGAGGAGCTAAAGGTATATGATGGTATTAATATAAAAAGCTTTTTAGTTATTACTCCCTATTATAATAAGTCCACAAAAGAAGGTATTATTGAATATTTTATGGAAGCATCAAAAATTATAAATAAGGATATTATTATATATGATGTTAAATCAAGAACTAATTATGATTTAACAATAGAAGAAATTAAAAAGCTTATGAAGATAAAGCATGTAAAAGGAATAAAGCTTGCCAGTTCGGATTTAACAAAGATAAGAAAAGTATGTAGTCTTAATAGTCCTGATTTTAAGGTATACTGTGGTGATGATTTAGTTCTTATGGATTTTCTTCTTTATGGTACGTCTGGAGTTATAAGTGTTATGTCAAATGTGATAAGTGAAATAATTAAAAATATTATAGAATCATACAATAAAGGTGAGCATAAGGCTTCGTTAGAGCTTTTTAGGAAATATGAACCATTAATGGAAAAGTGCTTAGGTGTTTTAAATCCAGTTGGAATTAAGGCTTTAATGAATGCACTAAATCTACCAGCGGGAGACTTAAGACTGCCTCTTAAGGAAGAAACTGGCTTAGAGGAGGAACTTTATGCTCTTTGGAGTTGATATAATTGATTGTAAAAAAATATGGTGGCTCTTCACTTGCAAATAATACTAAAATAAAGCAGGTTGCCAAAAGTATTTCATTATGCTCTGATAAACAAATAGTGGTGGTATCAGCACCCTATGGAATGACTAATAAGCTTATTTCCTGTGCAAATGATATTTCACCTACACCATCATTACGTGAGCTTGACCAAATGCTTGTAACAGGAGAAATGCTAAATGCATCATTACTAGCAATTGCATTAATTAAGCTAGGTGTAAAGGCTATTTCCCTTAATGCTTATAGCTTGGGAATTTATGCAAGCTCTAATTATGGTAATGCTTTAATTAAAATGATTGATAAAAGAAGAATTGAGGACTTGTTTTTAGAGTATGATGTTATTGTTGTAACAGGCTTTCAAGGAATTAATAATAAGGAATTTGTAACGCTAGGAAGAGGTGGTTCGGATACAACCGCATTAGCCTTAAGTGCGATATTTAAAACAGATTGCTTAATTTATACGGATGTTTCAGGTGTATATACAATTGATCCTAGAGAATCAAAAAGATATTTATGTTTAAAAAATATTTCCTTTGACCAAATGCTTGAACTATCTTTATCAGGCGGTAAGGTTTTATCGGAAAGAGCTGCAGTAATTGCTAAAAATTATTTAGTTTCAACAAAAATTTTAAAATCTCTTGGTGATGATGGTACAAATATTGTCCCACTTGAGGAAAATGGACCGAAGGCTGTTTCTGTCATTTATCTTTCAAAAAATAAAAAAAATATGCCTTTTATTTGCTTAAATAATAAGTCATATTATAAGGACAATGCAGGTAATTTGGTAGGAATTAGTATTGTTGGTGATTTTATGTTGACGGATAATACAGATAAGATATTACAAAATGCTTTAAAAAAGACGAAAATAAGAGCTTATTCATATGTATTTAAGGATAATTTCCTCTTTGTTGTAATAAAAAGAAAAAATAAGTCAAAATTGATTGATGAATTAGCACTAAGATTACCACTTAAGGAGTGATTTTTCACTCCTTTTTAAATATTATTGTATAAAATACGATATTTAAATATAAAAAAACAACTTTAATATCGGAAAATAGATAAATTATGAAATATATTATTGACTAAGTAAAGTATATTGATATAAAATTATCTAAAGAATGTTAAATAATTTTATATGAGAGAGTGGTATAATGTTTAGATTTTCAAGCTTAACATCTAATAAAACAAAGATAATTTATATTATGACTTATATTATTTATGAAGGATTATATTTATTAAATCCCATTTTAATAATGAATTTTATAAATAATATTATAGCTAAAAATCTACATCAAATTATTATCTATATCATTTTAACTATTGCTAATTTCTTTTTGATTCAAATTGGTGGCTTTTTTCTTGCATGCTTAGTAGGTAAAGTTGAAAATGAAAATTATGAGAATTATTTTAAAAAGCTAGATATGCTTGTTGCAAATTATGACGCTACAACTGATATTTCAAATGATAAATTATCGCAGCTCATGGGAGAATATTATGAAAAAACAAATACATTCTTTTTTATTAAAAAGGTTGAACTAATCTTTTCAGTTATAACGATTATTTCTATATTTGTTTTAATGTTTTTGATTAATATGATGATCGCAACTATTCTTTTAATTTTTATTCCCTTTAGCTTTTGGGCCTCTAAAAAATTTGAAAAGAAAATTTATAAATATGCAGAGGCTAATAAAGGAAATTCAGATACTGTAAAAAAATATATTTTTGATGAATATAGGTTGTCTAAAGAAGAACGCTTTTCAACCCTAAAGCAACTGCCTTCAATAAAGAAGTATTTGGATAAATATAAAAGAGGTTATGCAAAAAGTGTTAAGGAAAAATCAAAATATTTATATTTTTATTCCTATGCTTTTTTAAATCTTGCTATTTTAGCTGTGATTTTAATTGCAGGAATTTTAACATATAAAGATATTTTACTTATTGGTACTTTATTTGTATTTCAAAATTATACCTCGCAGCTTTGGAATCCTGTAGAGTTTTTAATGACTTATACAAGTGATTATAAAGAGGCTAGGCCTATTTTAAAGGAAATTGAAGAATTATTTATAAAGCCTTATGCTATTTACAATGATGTAATTATTGATAATATTAGGTTAGAAAATTTTACTATTCTTGATGTTAATAATAAGCCTTTATTTTCACCAATAAATATTGAGTTTAAAAAGGGTGAAATTTATTTAATAAAAGGTCGAAATGGTATTGGGAAAACAAGTATGATTGAGGCTATATTAGGTTTAAATAAACGTTATAGTGGCAATATCTATTTTAATGATAGTTTGGAGCACTCTAATAATATTGTTTATATTAGTGCTGATGCCTATATTAGTAAATTTTATGATGAGGAAAAATCATTAGGCTTAAGCGGACAGAAGAAGTTAGAACAAATTAAGTTTTACTTGAATCAAAATAAATCAGTCTATATTTTAGATGAACCAACTAATTTTATAGATATTAATCATAAAGAAGAGATTATAAGATTAATAAATGAAAAAATTAATGAAGATAAAATTATAATTATTATTAGTCATGATTCATATTTAGATAAGCTAAGTACAAAAATAATTGAGTTGTAGTGTAAAACAATAATAATGTCACTTTGCATTAGAATATGAAATAGGAAGTCTATAAAAATGGTACTACTTTTAGTTTTAAGTATTGGAGGCGGTACTTACGCAAATAAATGCATAAGTCCTCCAAGAGTGTTCCTAGAGGACTCAACCTAATGCAAGAAATTGTTACAATTATTAATCTTGTTATATCAATAATAAGACTAGTGATGCAAATTTTTTCATTTAAAAGGAAGAAGTAGTCATTTGATTAATTGATTTTTGCAAGAGAAAAAGAAAAACACCGTCACAACCGGTGTTCATCTTGTAAATGTTCTATTTAATAGGAGTAAGCCGTTGAATAGGCTTCCTTCTATTTTTGTTATAGATTAAAAAAAATCTTTTAGCAAAAAAAAACTATATAATATGAAAATAATGTATGCAAACCTTAAGGCAAATGGATATCATACAATAGATTATTCTAAAAAAATTATTTTAATAAATTTTATTGTTTTAATAATGTCCTTTTTGTATACATGTGCTGTTGAGGCTTTAGGCTATAATATTATAAAGAAAATGATTTTAAATAATACTAAACCAATATTTAAGATAACTATTTTTACAGGAAATATTTTAGGATATGATGCTATATTAATTTTTATTTGTAGTGCTTTAATATATTTGTTTTCGTTAATTTTTTATTCTAAACTTAAAATAAAAGATACAGATTAATATAAGTAAAATGAGTACATTAGAAAGCTTTATTTCACTTATTATTTAATATTAAATAATTGTGTTTATTTTTAATTAAAGAGGTTATAAATTGCTTAATTTTAAGATAAATTGAAAAAATATGTACTTTATTTTTTTAGTTTTGGCCTTGGTGTTGAAAAAAGGAAAAGAAATGGCTATAATATTAAAGAAGATATTCTAAGGAGGATCTAATATGTCTGAAAAAAAAGATATTAAAAGAATGGCTATTGATGGAAACTATGCTGCAGCATATGTATCATACGCTTTTACAGAAGTAGCTGGAATCTACCCTATCACACCTTCTACCCCAATGGCAGAATACGTTGATGAATGGGCTTCACAAGGAAAGAAAAATTTATTTGGTATGCCAGTTAAGGTTGTAGAAATGCAATCAGAAGCCGGTGCGGCTGGTACTGTGCATGGTTCACTTGAGGCAGGTGCTTTAACAACAACTTATACTGCATCTCAAGGATTATTGCTAAAAATACCTAATATGTATAAAATTGCTGGAGAATGCCTTCCTGGTGTTATCCATGTAGCCGCAAGATCACTTGCTGCGCAATCACTTGCAATCTTTGGCGACCATCAGGATGTTATGGCATGTCGTCAAACAGGATTTGCAATGCTATGCTCTAACTCTGTTCAAGAGGTTATGGATTTAGGAGGAATTGCTCACCTTGCAGCTATTTCTTCATCAATTCCATTCCTTCATTTCTTTGATGGGTTCAGAACTTCTCATGAGGTTAATACGATTGAACCTATGGATTACGAAGTATTTAATCGTTTACTTGATCGTGATGCTGTTCAAAAATTCCGTGAGAACGCTTTAAACCCTACTCATCCTAAAGAAAGAGGAACTGCTCAAAACGATGATGTTTACTTCCAAACTCGTGAGCTTCAAGCCAAGCATTATAAGGAAGTTCCTGATATTGTAGCTAAGTATATGGATGAAATTTCTAAGGTAACAGGAAGAAGCTATGCTCCATTTGTATATTATGGAGATAAAGAAGCTACTGATGTTATTGTTGCAATGGGTTCAGTTTGCCAGGCTGCTCGTGAGGTTGTTGATTATTTAACAGCTCATGGCAAGAAGGTTGGTTTACTTGAAGTTCATCTATATCGTCCATTTAGCTCTAAGTATTTCTTTAGGGCTATGCCTAAGACAGTCAAGAGAATTGCTGTTCTTGACCGTACAATTGAACAAGGTTCAGTCGGTGAGCCACTTTACCTAGATGTTAAGAGTGTATATTACGATGAGGCTAATAAGCCACTTATTATTGGTGGACGCTATGGTCTATCTTCAAAGGATACAACTCCTGATTTAATTAATGCTGTATATGAAAATTTAGCTGGTGAGGCTAAGGATCATTTCACTGTTGGTATTAATGATGATATTGATCATTCTAACGTTGTTGTAAAGGATTCAATTGATACAGCTGATAAGACTACAACTGAATTATTATTCTTTGGTCTTGGTTCTGATGGTACTGTTGGTGCTTGTAAGAATATTTCTAAGATTATTGGTGACTACACTGATTTCTATTCTCAAAGCTATGCTGCTTATGACTCAAAGAAGAGTGGTGGTTCAACAAGATTACATCTTCGTTTCTCTAAGAACCCTATTCGTTCAACTTACCTAGTTAATAAGCCTCACTTCGTATCATGCTCTCTTGATGCATATTTAAAAAAGTTCGATATGATTAAGGGTCTTCGTGATGGTGGAGTATTCCTACTTAACACTGTTGCAGGTAAGGATGGAATTGAAGCTTTACTACCAAATAGCTATAAGATTCAGCTTGCTAAGAAGCATGCTAAGTTATATATTATTGATGCAACTCATGCTGCATTAGAGTGTGGATTTAGACCAGGTCTTGGTGTAAATACTATTATGCAATCTGCCTTCTTTAAGCTAAATGAGCAAATTATGGATTATGAGGAAGCTAAGACTCATATGAAGGAATTTGCTCAAAAGACTTATGCTAAGAAGGGTCAAGAGCTTGTAGATATGAACTGCAAGGCTGTTGATATGGGTGAATCTCGTATCGTTGAGATCGAGGTTAAGCCAGAATGGGCTAACCTAACTCCAGAGGTTAAGACTGTTGATAGCTCTCGTCCTAAGTTTGTTCGTGAAATCGCTGATAAGATTGATTCACTTGAAGGAGATAGTCTTCCACTTTCTGTATTCAAGGATCGTGCTGACTGCTCAATGCCAGCTGGAACTGCTGCTTATGAAAAGCGTGGAGTAGCTTCACAGGTTCCAACTTGGGATGGTGAGAAGTGTATTCAATGTAACCAATGTGCCTTTGTATGTAGCCACGCTGCTATTCGTCCATTCCTTGTAAATGAGGAAGAAGAGAAGAATGCACCAGAGGGTGTAACATATCTTAAGGCTAATGGTAAGGGACTTGAAAATGTTAAATTTACAATGGTTGTATCACCTCTTGATTGTACAGGCTGTGGTGTATGTACTACTGTTTGTCCTAAGGCTTGCTTAACAATGGAGCCAATTAAGAAGGCAATTGATAATCATGATGATACTAAGGCTCAATATTTCCTTGATAAGGTAACTTATAAATCAGAGCTTGTTGGTAATGGAAATGCTAAGAATGTACAATTTGCAAAGCCATTATTCGAGTTCTCAGGTGCTTGTGCTGGTTGTGGTGAAACACCTTATGTTAAGGCTGTAAGCCAATTATTTGGTAATCGTATGATGGTAGCTAATGCAACTGGATGTACTTCAATTTATTCTGGTTCATATCCATCAAGCCCATATACAACATTAAAGAATGGTCATGGTCCAGCATGGGCTAACTCTCTATTCGAGGATAATGCTGAATTTGGCTTTGGTATGAGAATTGCATATGAAACAATGCGTGATCGTCTACAAAATGTTATCGCTTTAAATCTTGAAGAAATGACAGAAGAAGAGCGTAGCTTAGCTAATGAATGGCTAGAAAATCGTGACAATGGCGATATAACTGAGGCTCTTGAGACTAAGATGGTTGCAGCATTTAGCAAGAATGAAGCTCCTTATGCTAAGGAAATTATTTCTTTAAAGCAATATATTATTAAGGCATCTCAATGGATTATTGGTGGTGATGGTTGGGCTTACGATATTGGCTTTGGTGGTCTTGACCATGTAATTGCTAATAATGAGGATGTAAATATTCTTGTTGTTGATACTGAGGTATATTCAAATACTGGTGGTCAATCTTCTAAGTCAAGCCGTACAGGTTCTATTGCTAAGTTTACAGCATCAGGAAAGCGTCAAATGAAGAAGGATTTAGCATCAATTGCAATGAGCTATGGTCATGTTTATGTGGCTACTGTTTGTCATGGTGCTAACCAAAATCAAGTTATTAAGGCTTTAAAGGAAGCAGAGGCATATAAGGGTCCATCAATCGTTATTTGCTATGCTCCATGTATTGCTCATAATATTAAGGGTGGTCTTGCTAAGACTCAGCTAGAGGCTAAGCTTGCAACTGAATGTGGATACTTCCCAACATTCCGTTTTAACCCTGATTTAGCTAAGGAAGGAAAGAATCCATTTACAATGGACTCTAAGGCTCCAGATTGGTCTAAGTATCATGACTTCTTAATGAATGAAGGACGTTATTCACAGCTTTCTAAGATTAATCCAGTTAAAGCTGAAGAGCTTCTTGATCTTAACTTACGCGATGCCCAAAAGCGTTATGAAAATTATATGGCTCGTGTAAATGATCCTAAATATCAAGATAAGTAAAAAATAAATTAGTAATATCTCTTGGATTCACCAAGAGATATTATTTTAAAGAAAGAGGTAAAAATGGAAAAATTAAACATAGGACCCCACATGTCGATTTCAAAGGGCTTTTTAGCAACTGCTAAAAGAGCTATAAAGCTTGATGCTAATACATATCAGTATTTTTCTCGAAATCCTCGTGGTGGTGCAAAGCGTCCTTTAGATTTAGATGATATCAATGCGTATCTAGAATTTGGACATGAAAATGGCTTTGCAACACTTTTGTGTCATGCACCATATACTTTAAATGCCTGTAGTGCTGATCCTTCAATTCGAGATTTTGCAAGAAGAGTATTTAAAGAGGATTTAGAGGATATAAAGTATTTTCCTAATGCTTTATATAATTTTCATCCAGGAAGTCATGTTGGTCAAGGAGCTGAACAAGGTATTAAATATACTATTGAGGCTTTAAATGATGTGATGAGTCATGATATGACACCTACAATCTTACTTGAAACAATGTCAGGTAAGGGTAGTGAAATTGGTAAAACATTTGAAGAACTTAAAGCTATTATTGATGGTGTTTGGTGTAGTGAGCACTTAGGTGTATGCTTAGATACGTGTCACGTTTATAGTGCTGGATATGATATTGTCAATAATTTAGATGGTGTTCTTGATGAATTTGACCATTTAATTGGTCTTGAAAGACTAAAAGCAATCCACCTTAATGATTCTATGACAGAGTTTAATAGCCATAAGGATCGTCATGAAAAGATAGGAAAAGGAACAATTGGCCTTGAGGCTATTATTAGAATAATTAATAATCCAAGATTAAGACATCTTCCTTTCTTTCTTGAAACTCCAAATGAGGAAGAAGATTATAAGGATGAAATTGATTTATTAAGATCTAATTATAAATAATAAGTAGAAATGCTTCTTAGGAGGCATTTTTAATTTTTATGTAAATTTTTAATGATTTAATTAAAAATTTAAGTAAAATCGTAAAAATTTAAGTAAATTACTATCGAAAATTAGATAAAAGTATTCTAATGCTTTTTGTTAGTTTTTTTCCTTGTCAATTTATATATTAAATTGTAAAATAAAATATAACAGGAAGAGGTGTTAGCGTGTTTAATTTTATTAAAGAAATGTGGTGGTTCGTAAAGAAGAACCTATATTTTTATATTCCTATTTTCTTTTTAGGTGTTATTCAGGCCTTGATTTGTCTAGTGCCTGCATATATTATAGGTGACTTTACGGCTCAAGTTACGGCTCATACCTTAACACGTCAGTATATGATATGGAAAATTGGTGTTTTGAGTGTGGCAACGGCAATTGGAATATATCTTATAACAACAACTAAAAGAGTTATTCAAAATAGACTTAAAGTAAAGCTATTTTACGCATTACAGGTTAGATATATGGAAAATATTATTATCCAGGATGCGACCTTCTTTGAGAATTTCCAATCAGGTGATTTACTTACAAGAGCCTTAGGTGATGTTAAAAGTGTAAACTTTTCAGGTGGAAATAGATTATTAAATATATCATTTGAGGTTACCGTTATAATTGTAAATGTTATTGCGATGATTATGATTAATCCTATTTTAACATTGGTATCAGTCCTACCTTTATCTTTAATTTTTGTGACTAATATTATTTTAAAGGTTAAAGTCAAAAGAAATTGGAAGGAAGTAAGAGACGCTGCAAGCCAAATGGGTAATGTTGTTCTTGAAAGTATTACAAATGTAAGAACGATAAGAGCATTTTCAGAAGAGGAGAATAATTATCATAAAAATCTTGTTGAATCTAAGAATGTTTATGATATTGAAAGAAAAAACTTAAAAATTAATGTTGTTTTTCAACCAATTTTTCAATCAATTACCGCTGTATCACTTATGATTTCATACGCTGTAGCGGCTAATATGCTTATCAAGGGAAGTGTTCAAGGCTTTAGTGTAGCTTTATTTATTCAATTTATTGTATATTTAAATAATCTTGCCTCACCACTTACAAATATTGGTAATATGTTAACTAATTTCTATCAAAGTATTATTTCCCTTGAAAGATTAAATGAAATTTATAATTCAAAATCGGTTATAATTGATATCCCTAATGCAAAAGAGCTTGATGAGGTAAAAAAGGTTGAATTTAAGGATGTCTCATTTACTTATCCTCACGATAAGGAACCAGTATTAAATCATATTAATTTAATTCTTAAGGAAGGCCAAACTTTAGGAATTGTTGGTAAAACAGGCTCTGGAAAATCAACTCTTGTTCGACAATTAATGCGTCAATTTCCAATTACAGATGGAAAAATATTAATTAACGATATTGATATTAGAGATTATAAAAAGGAATCTGTAAGATCAAGAATAGGCTATGTTCCTCAGGAGCATATGCTGTTTTCAAGAAGTGTATTTAAAAATGTGAGGCTAGGAAATAGTGCTCATGAGGTTGATACAGAAGATGTTTATAAAGCTATTGATATGGCTGATTTTAGAAAGGATATTGTTAATTTACCAGAAGGCTTAGATACTATTGTTGGTGAGTATGGTGTAACACTTTCAGGTGGGCAAAAGCAAAGACTTTCAATTGCAAGAGCATTTATGAAAAATGCGGATATAATGATTCTTGATGATTCACTATCAGCTGTTGATGGTAAAACAGAAGCTAACATCATTAAAAATTTAAATGAATATCGAAGCGGAAGAACAAATATAATTGTTGCCCATCGTTTGTCAGCAGTTATGCAGGCGGATAATATTATTGTTCTTGATGGTGGAAGAATTATTGAAGAAGGAACCCATAATGAATTAATGGCTTTACATGGCTTCTATCATGATCTTTTCCTTGAACAGCAAATGACAAAGGATGGTGAGTAATATGGCACATAAATATGATAAATATGATAAAAAGGGTTTAATTAAAAGAACTATACCTTATATTATGCAAAATAAAATTAAAATTTTATTTTGTGTAATAAGTGCCGTTTTAATTGCTATTTTAACAACCATTACTCCACGTATCACAAAGTCTATTTTGGATGATTATATTTCTCCTACGATTAGTGGTGAAATAACTAAAAATATAGCTTTTTCTAAAATAAAACTTTTATTAGTTTATTATGGCATTTTAACACTTATTGTAGTTGCTTTAAGATATGCTCAAAATTATATTTTAAACTTAGTAGGAATGAATATTGAGCGTTCAATAAGAGAAGATGCTATCCGCAAGATTGATTATCTTCAGGTTGATTATTATTCATTAGAGCCAGATGGAAAAATAGTATCTAAAATAACATCTGATTCAACAGGTGTTAGAACCTACTTTAATGTTTTCTTTTCAATTGGTCAGGCTTTAGTAAATCTTTTATGTGTATATGTTGGTATGATTTTGCTTCAGTGGCAATTATCAATTATTATTCTTATAATTGTACCTATAATTTTAATTTGGATAACATTTTACCGAAAAAAGGTTCATAGCTATTATACAGAACTTAGAGAAACATCATCAAGAATTACTGGTAAGCTTAATGAATTAATTTCAGGAACACTAATAATTCAAGCTTTTAATCAGGAAGAATATATGCTTGATGATTATAAGGATTTAGTTACAAATTATAATAATCAAGATAAGAAGGTTAATACTATTTCAATTTATTTCGGTTGGGAACTTTTAATCTTTATTAAGAGACTTGTAGAAGCAGGAATTTTAATTTATTTTGGTTACGAATATTTTAAAATTGGTGGGGTGATTGTAACAGCAGGTCTTATTACAACCTTCACTAATTACTTGGATCGTATTATTAGTCCGATTAATACCATTTTTAATAATCTTAATGAACTTGAAGATTCAATGGTAGCGGCTAATCGTGTTTATATGTTTTTAGATGAGCCTAATGATACAAGAATTTTTGATGGTAAAACACCACCTGAGGAAATAAAAGGACACGTAGAATTTAAAAATGTTCATTTTTCTTATGTTAAGGATCATGAAATATTGCATGGTATTAATCTTGATATAAAACCTGGTCAAACAATTGGTATTGTTGGACATACAGGAAGTGGTAAGTCTTCCTTAATGAATTTACTTTTACAGTATAATGATACTGATAGTGGTGAAATTTTAGTTGATGGGGCTAATATTGAAGAATATAATAAAGCTCTTTATCGTCGCCACTGTGGAATTGTTCTTCAAACTCCAGCTTTATTCGAAGGTACCATTAAAAGTAATGTTACCTTAGGAAGTAATCATACTGATGAAGAGGTTATTGAGGTTTTAAAGGAGGTTGGTGCATCTTATTTAATTGAAAAAAATGAGGATGGTATTAACGCGCATGTAAGCTTTAAGGGCGAAAATATGAGTTTAGGTGAAAAGCAGCTTATATCATTTGCAAGAATTTTATTAAGAAATCCTAAAATATTAGTTTTAGATGAAGCTACTGCCAATATTGATACGGCAACTGAAATGCAAATTAAGCACGCAATGAATGTTGTAACTAAAGGAAGGACAACCTTCATAATTGCCCATAGATTATCTACGATAAAGGACGCCGATAAGATTGTAGTATTAGATAGTGGGTTGATTAAAGGTGAAGGAACGCATGAGGAGCTTTATCAAAATTGTCCAATTTATAAAGACATGTATGATTCTCAATATGAAATGCTTAAACATTTAAAACACTCATAATTTCCCATAATTATTCACATAATATTAACGTCCTTAAGTTGAAATTTGATAATTAATAATGTAAAATGTTATAGTAAACAAAGGGGCTGTTATATTGGCAACAATTATTTTAAATTTATTTTTGATTTTAATTGAGGTGTTTTTCTGGAACAGAATTATTGTATCTCTTATCTATTTTATTCCATCTGTTAAAAGAAAGAAGCTTTGGTCAACATTTTTAGTAAGTCTTTTAGATGCGGCTTTATTATACTTATATTCAATTGATACACTAATAAGAATTAATAGTATTGAAAGTCCCGTTAGTAAGGGTGCAACTATCACCTATGCGATACTTTCTGGTGTAATTATAGTATTCATGTATATTCAAACATTAATTTCTATTTCACCTTCAATTAGAATTAAGTCATCACGTCAAAGAAGATTTGAGCGTGCTATGGTTGGTGGTGAGGTATCTTATGCCGTACCACTTGTAATTACAGGTGTAGCTTTTCTTGGGGGCTTATTTTCTTGGATTTATTATCAAATAAACTATACCTCTAGTTATAAGACAACACTAATTGTTTCAAGGGTTATTACAATAATCTGTGCAACATTGTTTGTTTTCTTTCTTGTAAAAACAATCATTAATGCTAAGCTAACCAAAAAGGAAGATTCTTCAAATGTTATTACAATTAAGAGCCAAACGATATCTAAGGAACAAAAAATTATATTTATTCTAGATATTGAAGGATCACACGAGTTTTATAAAAAAGAGATTAAGGGTAGTGTTAATCTTCATGATCTACTTGGAAGAATTGCAGATTATTATTATGTGTCTTCCTATGGTGTGCTTAAGATGAAGGGTGAAGAATACAAGCTTTATGGTCTTAAGACAACAAGCTTTGATGTTGATCGATATCAAGATATTAAGATGGATAGATTTGAATCAGATGCATTAGAGGGCTTGGTTCCTTATTTAGACAAAAATAATGTTAAAGTGTTTACCTTAGATGATGATAATAATCCCGTAAATAGCTTTGATGCATAATAAGTGGAGCAATCCACTTTTTTTGTTATTTCATAATAAATTTGAAAAAATATTAAGAAAATGTTATAATTTCATTAAATTTATGTGAGGTATATGTATGCTTAATATTGCGATTTGTGATGATGAAATTGATTATGTAAATTCAACTGCAGATGCTGTTATGAAAATACTTTCAGATTATGAAGTTGATATTAGTACCTATACCTCAGGGATAGATCTTATTAATAATTCAACTAAAAGAATTGATATTTTATTTATTGATATTGAAATGCCAGGTCTCAATGGAATTGAAACGATTAGAAAGCTAAGAGTGATAAATCCTAGTATTATTGTATTTATTCTTACGAATTATACTAATTATATGACTAATGTTTTTAGAGTTGGAACCTTCCAATTTTTAAAAAAGCCATTGCGAGTTGATGATTTAAAATATGATTTACTAAGAGCAGTAGAATTATATAAACATGAACACTATAAAATTAAGATTAAAGAAAATGACAATATTAGGCTTATTGATATTTCTAAGATTAGATATCTTGAGGTATATCAGAAGGAATTAAAATTTAGACTGCTTAAAGAAGAAATTATAATAAGAGGAAAAATTGCTGAATACGAAGAAATTTTGCAAATGTATGGATTCGCAAAAACCCATAAAAGCTTTTTGATTAATATGGCGTATATTAAGCGAATAGGGCAAAATGAATTAGAACTTGAAGGGGTTAATGAATTAATTCCTCTTAGTAGAAATTATAAGGATACATTACTTTCAGCATTTAATAAATATTTAATGGAGAAAACAGTATGAAGTGGGATTTTTATATAATGAATATAATAAGCTTTTTCTTTGAGGTGTATATATTTAATGTCGCATTTAATACAATTGGAAGAAAAAGTGAGCATAAGTGGTTAATTCCCTTACTTAGTGGAATATATGTTGTTTTAGCCTCTATTGTATTTTTATTTGATCATCCGCAGCTTATTTCGGTTTTAACTTTAACGATAGGTGCCTTTATCATTTCATGGGGTTATAAAGAAAATATTAAAATGCGAATTGTATCAGTATTAATTGTTATCGTTTTAATGGATTGTGCAGAGTATATTGTTGGCTTTACAATGTCTTTAATTTTTAGAACTAATGTAGAAGAGGTTACAGGCACAATTCTTTATTATACAGTAGGGGTTTTATCCTCAAAATTATTAGCCCTTATGATTGTTAAATTATTTGCTCATAAGTACAAGAAAAAAGATATTCAGGTTAACTGGAAGCTTACTACAACATTCTTAATATTACCTGTTATTACTCTAACTGTGGGAGTTACAATTATTGGTGCTTCAAAGGATTATAATGATAGAGGAATTCAACTTATGGGAGCGATAGGTGAAGCTTTACTCGTATTTGCTAATTTGGCTGTATTTTATTTATTTGAATCCTATGGTACAAGCCTTAAGAAGCAGTATGAGCTTGAATCAAATGAGCATCAAATGAAGCTTGAATATGAATATTTAAACGAAATTATTACTCGCCAAACGATATCAGCTAAGGAAATGCATGATTTAAAAAATCAGATATATGCTATAAGAGATGCAATAAAAAATGATGATGCTAAAGGATTAGAAATGATTGATGGTATTTGTAAAACTGTAAATTCTGCTCAGGAAATAAAATACACTACCAATTCCGCTATTAACGCTTTAATTAATAGCAAGAAGAAATTAATGGATGAGAAAAAGATAAAATTGAATTGTGATATAAATGTTTTAAATTTTGATTTTATGGCCTCACTTGATGCTTGTGCTCTTTTAGGTAATTTACTTGATAATGCTATTGAGGCCTTAGATAAGGAAGAAAACAAGAATGTAACACTTAAAATGATAGAGCATGGTAATTATTTAAGTATTCAAATTTCTAATGATTCAAGTAATTTAAATGAAAATTTAGAAACTACAAAGAAGAATAAAAATGCTCATGGATATGGGCTTAAAAATGTAAAGGAAATAGTTGAAAAATATCAGGGTAATTTACAAATTAAACAAACAGAGGGTAAGTTTATTGTCTCAATAATTTTAAAAGAAGATGCATCTTAGGCCAAAATAACGACATGTTAGGCCAAAAATGTAGATTTTAGTGTTAAAAGAGTTATTATTTGTCTAGGTGATGAGTATGCATTATTTAGCAAAAAAAATAACTCTTTTTTATATTAAAAAAGGAAAAATTGAAGAAGATGATAGGGAGGTTTATGAATACTCCTTTGAAATGCTTATTTCAACTATTATTAATTTTTTAATAATGATAGTAGGAGCTTTAATTACAAAAAGATATTGGGAGACCGCCCTTTTTACCTTCAGCTTTTTAATATTTAGAAAATTCTTTGGGGGATATCATGCTAAAACACATATTGGTTGTATAAGTATTTTGGTTATAATGTATTTAACTATGATTTTTATGATCCGGCTTGATGCAAGGCTTTTGTCGATAATCGCAATGATTATTTGTTCTTTATCAATTATTCCGGTACTACTTTTAAGTCCCGTTTCACATCCTAACAATCCCATAGATAAAAATAGAATTAAAATGTACAATATTGTCTCAATTTTCTTGGTTTTATTGGTTGTGATTCTAGCATATTTAAACTATACTAAAGTTAGTAATACTTGCTATAGCATTGTGTTTAGTATACCACTGCTTTTTTCTATAGTAGCAATGATTATAGGCTATGTTTTATATGTTAAAAATGATGAGGGTGATTTAATTGATTAAACTAGAAAATGTAACTAAGTTTTATAATTCAAAGGGAATAATAACCCACGCTTTAAAAAATATTAATTTAGAACTATATAAGAATGAATTTGTAGCGATATGTGGACCATCAGGTAGCGGTAAATCAACTCTTTTAAATGTTATTTGTAAGCAGGATACATTTGATGAGGGA
>MNRZ01000022.1 GCA_001916215.1 Clostridium sp. CAG:307_30_263 | reverse complement strand
ATAAATCATAATATCTTGTCCTTTCATGATTAACACCGGTGCTATCTACAATTTTTAATTCACGTTACCTCGTTCTTGATGTACCAGTCAAAGCTGTAACCTACTCATAACCATTTAAAATTAAAAACTGTAGCTATTTCCTATATATTAACATGTATTCAATAAGAATTGAATATTAAATAGATGTTTGTGTATTAACATCATTAAATAATTAATACAAATATATTATACGAGGAGGAATAAAAATGAAAGAATATTTTAAAACAGGAAAAATTAAATATGAAGGACCTAAATCAACTAATCCTTTCGCATTTAAGTATTATAACGCTGATGAAGAAATTAATGGTAAAAAGATGAGCGAGCATTTAAAGTTTGCAATGAGCTGGTGGCACACCTTATGTGCTAAAGGTACCGATCAATTTGGTAGTGATACTATGTCAAGACCTTGGTCAGATCCTGATCCAATGAAGGAAAGCTATAATAAGGCTGAAGCAGGCTTCGAATTTATGCAAAAACTTGGAATTGAGTATTTTTGTTTCCACGATGTTGATATGGCTCCAGAAATGGGAACAATAAAAGAAACTTATCATGCTTTAGATGAAGTATCTGATTATGTTTTAAAGCTTATGAAGGATACTAATATTAAATGCTTATGGGGTACGGCTAACTGCTTTAATCATAAAAGGTATATGGCTGGTGCTGCTACATCACCTGAGGCTGATAGTTTCTGTCATGCTGCTTCACAAATAAAAAAAGCAATGGATATAACTAAGAAGCTTGGTGGAACAAATTATGTATTTTGGGGTGGGCGAGAAGGTTACGACACCTTACTTAACACCGATGTTAATTTAGAACTTCAAAATTATGCTACAATGTTAACTCTTGCAAGAGATTATAAAAATAAAATTGGATTTAATGCTCAGCTATTAATTGAACCTAAACCAAAGGAGCCTACGAAGCATCAATATGATTTTGATGTTCAAACGGTTTTATCCTTCTTAAGGAAAAATCATCTTGAAAATGATTTTAAGATGAATATTGAAGCAAATCATGCAACCTTAGCAATTCATACTTTTAATCATGAATTAAATATTGCAAGAAATGAAGGTGTATTAGGTTCAATTGATGCTAATCAAGGAGATATGCTACTTGGATGGGATACAGACCAATTCCCAACAAATATTTATGATGCAACGCTTGCTATGTATGAAGTATTAAAAAATGGTGGCCTTCATAATGGTGGCTTAAACTTTGATGCTAAGGTTAGACGTCAAAGCTATACCGAAGAAGATTTGTTCTTAGCATATATTGCAGGTATGGATACTTTTGCTCATGGCTTAAGAATAGCAGCTAAGCTTCTTGAGGATAATGTACTTGAGGATTTCATTGCTAAGCGCTATGAATCATATAATTTTGGAATTGGTTATAAGATTAAAAATAAAGAAGTTGATCTTGAGACTTGTGCACAATATGCATTAAATAATCAAAATGAGAACTTGCCTTCATCAGGCCGTCAAGAAATGTTAGAATCAATTTTAAATCAGTATATATATAATAATTAAAAAAAGGCTGTGGATTTTTCCACAACCTTTATTGCTTAAAATAAAGTTTATTAGCATTATCATAAAATATTTTTTGTTTGCTAGAAAGAGGAATATCACTATTCATAATGTAATTAATAAAATTATCATAACTGGATTTTGTTAATGATGTTGGCATATCAGACCCCCACATTAGTTTATCATCACCAACAATTTCAATTGCAAGTTTAATATAATTAAGTGCGTTATTAAAGGGATATGGTTCATGTGTATTGTTTGAAACTGAAGCTAAGTCAAAAAAACAATTAGGAAGTTTTAAACTTTGAATATCATGCTTAAATATTTCATATTGATTTTCTTGATGAGAACCTAAATGACAAACAACAAAAGTTACATCAGAATATTTCTTAATCATTTTTCTTAAATTTTCGATTTGATAACAGCCATTTTCTGGACGTCCGATATCAATGACACAAATAAGCTTATATTTTCTACATAATTCATAAATCCATTGCATCTTTTTTCCTGCAAGAGAAATGATATCATGGTTAGCCATTAAGCCTGAGGTATTAGAAACCTCCATTTTAATGATTTTAAACTTTAAATCCTCAAAAAAATGTTTTGCAATTAATTCTCTATTTTGACAAAAGGGGTCAATTGTTGAAGCAGCTATGAAACGATCTGGATATTTTTTCATTGTTTCATAGGCATATAAATTTTGAAATCCTAAATAATTACCTTGAAGAATAACTGCTTTTTCAATATTATGGTTATCCATAATTTCAAGAAGTTTTTCGGGATAAACACCATAATCACCCATATATTCTGGAAATAGTTGAAATTCTTTGCCATCTGCGTAAATTGCTTTTCCTTTTCCTAAACCTCTTAGCTCACCTCTTGATCCCCAGCCATTGATATGCTCACAAATGTGAACGTGTGCATCAATAATTTTCATATTATCACCTAAATAATTATAAGATATATTATGTCATAAAAACAAGCATTATTTTTAAATATTAATATAATACGATAGGTGACTTTATGTTTTGGCTATTTATGGGATTGATTTTTATTTTTATTATGACAATGACAGGAGTTATTTTGGCCTTATTTTTTAGACGTGATATATTAGATAATACAGTTGTATTATCATTTGCTTTAGGCGTTATGCTAGCAAGTGGAATATTTTCACTGCTTATTCCTTCAATAACCATGTTAAAAACAAATAATACAGGATTTTATCCTTTATATATTGGCGTTGCAATTGGTATTGCAATTATTGTAATTGTTCCTAAATTTTTTAACAAAGAAAAAAATGAAAAGAAAAGATTATTTTTAGCAATGACGATTCATAATATACCTGAGGGCTTTAGTGTAGGATTAAGTTTATTTATTGCATATTTAAGCAAAGATAGTGAAATATTACTTAATGCTATAATGCTTTTTATAGCAATTGGTATTCAAAATATACCTGAGGGTTTTGCAACAACCTTGCCATATAAAATAGAAGAAGGCAATAAAAAAGCATTTTTCATGGGCTTTATTTCATCAATTGTTGAACCACTTGCCGGATTATGTGCTTTGGTTTTTGTATCTGTAGGTGATATTATGCAACCTTATGGTTTAGCAATTGGGGCTGGGGCCATGATAATAACAGTTTTAATTGAAATGAAAAATAATTTAAATTTTAAAGGAATTATGTCATTTATTATAGGTTTTACAGTAATGACGTTACTTGATTTATTTTTGTAGTTTGATATAATATTTAAAGAAAAAAGTGGTGGTATAAATGTTGATTGGAATTATAGTATTAATTATTTTATTTTTATTAGATGTTTATTTTATTTATATATCCTTTTATCTTGAAAAAAAAAGAGAAGATACTAGACAAAAAAAATATAGTGATTCAATTAAAGAAGTAAAAACAGAGCTTGCTACTTATAACTTTTATACCTATCCTGATGAAATATTAATATCAGTTAATGGAAAGTTTGCCAATATTAAAACGAAATATATTGATATTAAAGAGAATTCTAAAATTGATGAATTGGTCTTTGATGGTGTAAAGCAAATTCTTAATTTTAATATTAAAGCTTCAAAGATATCATTTATTAATTCTAATTATAAAGAAAAAGATGGCGTTATTTTTGATGATAAGGATACAGTATGCTATATTTATAAAACGCAAACAATTGAAAAATTAAAGGCCTTGGCCAGAAATTATAATATAAAAAGAAGTGCTTTGAAATTTTTTTCAAACGCTTCATATATTCAATTTACTAACAAAGGAATATTAAGAATATCTCATCCATATAATCAAGACGAAAATAATCCTAAGCTTGTTTGTCCGAAAAAAATTGATGGAATTGAAGTTAAATTGCTAGAAATAAATTATCATAATGTTGATTATTTATTTCTAAATGATAATATTAAGCAGGTTATATATGAAAAAGATTCTAAAATAAGAAGAATTGATTTAGATAAATCAAAATATTTAAAAATAAGAAATGGTAATCTTGTTTATAGAAAATACAATTTGATTATTTCATGCTTTAACGATGTGAGAAAAATCGACAAAAATTCACCTAAATACTACTATAAACCTCCTTTTAGTATTGAGAAAAATATCACATTTTGTCGAATTAAAGAGAAATAAAAAAATATTTGAGCTTTTCCTCTTTTTTTTGTTGAAAAAGAATTCTTTTTTGATTTATACTAAAAGAAGAAAAGGTGAGGAAGTGTTTTTATGCCATATAGTTCTTGGGGAGATTTTATTTGTGGAGCTTTTGTTCTTATAATTATTATTTTCCATTTTTTAAATAAATCTAAGAAAAATACTGCTTTAAAATCAGTGTTATTTATTTTAGTATCAGTTTTAATTTTTAATGTTTTACATGGTGTTTCGGATTTATTAGTTTACAATAAAGTAACACTAAAATTAGCTTTAATTTTTAAGTATTTATTAATAATTGTGTTTTCAATTATTGCTAGTGGTTTTGAAATTTATTGTTTGGGTGTTATAAAAGATACTACTAAGATATTAAAATGGCATTATCTTATTTTAGTGTTACCAGTTTTATGGAATATTATTTGGTTAATCATAAATAAGATTACTAATATTTGCTTCGAAGTAGAAGGAAATACTATTATATACCATGTTGCATATTGCTTATTATTTTTATGCTTCATTTTTGCAATGATATATATGCCTATAATGTGTTTAGTTTATAAAAGGGGAATATATCCTTCTCTTTTTAAGGTTGGTCTTACTTTTACTATTTTTTCGGCTCTTTTTGGAATATTTCAATTTTTCTTTTCTTTTTTTATCAATAATAATGTTTTCTTTACATCTGTTTTTTTAACTTTATCAACTGCATATACTTATCTATATTCGAGAAATGATTTGATTAATATTGACCAAATGACTAATTTATATATGAGAAACAAGTGTATGGATGATTTGACAGCCTCTGATGGAGCTAGTGTATATATGCTTGAAATTATGCGTTTTCATCATTTTAGTTCTTTTACAGGAGATCAAATATTAATTGAAATTGTTAATTTTTTAAAAACAATTTTTAATAAGTATACAATGTATAGAGTGTCTTCAAATCAAATAATTGTTATTGTTGGTAAAAGTGATGATATCTCTAAGATTTCTTTAATTAATCAGGAATTTAGAAAACCTATTAACATTCAAGGTGATGACTACTCAATTGATATAAAAACTTCAATTATAATTAAGAAAAAGAATGAAACGGCAGAACATACGGTGTATCTTTTAGAAAAAATGATTAATCAAATTAAGGATACAAATGAGGTATTTATCGTATATTCATCAGAGATGAAAAGAAAATTAGAGATTGAAGAAAATGATACAAATAAAATTATTAAAGCGATTAATAAAGGCTCAGTAGTGCCATATTATCAAGGAATTTATTCTATAAATGATGAAAAAATAACCTGGTGTGAAGCTCTTGCAAGATTAAATGTAAATGGTGAAATAATTCCTCCTTCTAAATTTATTCCTATTTTGGAAAATCATAGGTGTGTTAATAAACTTGATCGTAATATGTTATGCCAGGTTTTAAAGGAATTAAAATCAATGAATGATTCAGGAACAAGGGTTGATGTTAAAGGAATTTCAATTAATTTTACGGCAGAAGATATTTTAAATCAAAGCTTCATTGATGAAATAAAGCAAATGGTTAAAAATCAAGAAATTGATCCAAATATGATTTCATTTGAAATTTGTGAAAGTGTTATAATTTCTAATTTTCAAAAGGCAAAAGAAATTATGGAAGAATTAAATAGCTATGGTATTAAGTTTTTCTTGGATGATTTTGGGACAGGCTTTAGTAATTTAAAGGCGGTTTTAAGCTTGCCATTTTATCTTATAAAGATTGATAAATCATTGCTTGATGCCGCAAAGGAAAATACAAGAAATCACCAAATTCTTGATGGTGTTGTAAAGGCAATTAATTCCATTGGAATGAAAACTTTAATCGAAGGTGTTGAAACTAAAGAAGATGTTGAATTAGTAAAAAATTTTGGGGTTAATTATATTCAGGGCTATTATTATCATAAGCCATCAAATATGACAGAATTGAATAAAACTATCGAAGAAAAGGTGTAAATTGCATCTTTTCTTTTTTAAGCATAATTATTGAATGATTACAATAAAAAGTGTATAATATAATATGATAGAAAGGTGATATTAATGACAAAAATAGATATTATTTCTGGCTTTTTAGGTGCTGGAAAAACAACTTTAATTAAAAGACTTTTAGCTACTCATTTACATGATGAAAAAGTTATTCTTATTGAAAATGAATTTGGAGAAATCGGTATTGATGCTGGATTTTTGAAGGAGACAAAGGTTGAAATAAAGGAATTAAATCAAGGCTGTATATGTTGTTCACTTCAAGGCGATTTTGCAACCGCTTTAACTGAGATTAAGACAAAATATAATCCTACTCGTATAATTATTGAGCCATCAGGGGTCGGAAAATTATCTGATATTGTAAAAGCAGTTGTAGATGCAAATTTAAGTGATGTTAAATTAAATGCTTTAGTTTGTGTTTGCGATGCAAATAAGGCAAAGATGTATTTAAAGAATTTTGGCGAATTTTATGTCGATCAGGTTGCTCATGCAAAAACTATTTTCTTATCAAGAGCTGATGTAGCAACTGAGGCTAAGATGCAAGAGTGTCTTGAAATTGTAAGAGAAATTAATGATAAAGCTATTATTGTTACAACTCCTATTAATGAGTTGTCAGATGGAACTTTAATTGATTCTTATGAGGCAAAAAATGATGATTTTGAGGCTAAATTATTAGAAGAGGTTAAGCATATGCACCATCATCATCACGACGATGAAGAATGTGAATGCGGACATCATCACCATGACGATGAAGAATGTGAATGTGGACACCATCATCATGACGATGAAGAATGTGAATGTGGACACCATCATCATGACGATGAAGAATGTGGATGCGGACACCATCATCATGACGATGAAGAATGTGGATGCGGACATCACCATGACGATGAAGAATGTGGATGCGGACATCATCACCATGATGATGAAGAATGTGAATGTGGACACCATCATCACGATCATGATGCTGATGAAGTATTTACAAGCTATGGCTTTGAAACAACACACAAGTATTCACATGATGAACTAGAAGCAATTTCACATGAATTATCATTTGGTGAAAAATATGGTTTCATTTTACGTTCTAAGGGAATTGTTGCTGGTATTGATGGTTGGTATCATTTTGATATGGTTCCTGAAGAGACAAATGTAAGACATGGTGAAGCTGCATCAGTTGGAAAAATTTGTGTAATTGGCTCTAAGCTTAATAAAGAAGAAATAAAAAAATTATTTATAAAGTAGGTTGGTGTTTTAATGGTTGAGGTACCTGTATTTTTAATAAACGGATTTCTTGAAAGTGGAAAAACAACTTTAATAAAAGATATAATTAATCAAGATTCAAAACTGCAAAAGCTTGATACCTTACTTATTGTATGTGAAACAGGTGAGGTTGAATACGATGAATCTTTCATTAAAGAAAATCATATTGATATTGTTTATATTGAAGATGAATCTGAACTTACAGTCGATTTTTTCAATAAACTTGATAAGGATTTTGAGCCCGCAAGAGTAGTAATTGAATATAATTCATTTTATAATCCTGAAACTATCAAAGATGCTTTGCCCAAAATTTATGTTTTATCACAAACAATTACAATGATTGATGCATCTTCATTTGGGCTTTATTTTAATAATATGCGTCAAATATTTAATAATGCATGTAAAGATGCTGATTTGATTATTTTTAATCGTATTGAAGGAATTGACACTTTAGCTCAATTTAGACGTCAAATAAGGGCTTTCAATCAAAATGCTCAAATTGCTTTTGAAGCTAAGGATGGTTCTATGACTGATATGCTTGATGAAGACCTTCCTTACGATATCAATAGTGATGTGATTAATCTTGAAGAAACAGATTATCCGATTTGGTATATGGATTGTTTTGATAACTATCAAAAATATTATAATAAGGATATTACTTTTATAGCTAAAATAGAAGTTCTTGAGGATAGTAAAGAAGGACATATTATGCCAGGTAGAATGGTAATGACTTGTTGTGAGGCTGATACTCAGTTCTTAGGCTTTGAATGTATAAATGAAACTGATGTGAAAATAACGGATACGACATGGGCGTTAATTACAGTTACTATTCATCATGAATATAGCTCCTTAGCTGATGCTGAGGTTGTTATGCTTCATGCAAAAAAAATTATTAAACTTGCTCCTCAAGAGGATAAAATTTTATCATTATAGTTGAATGACTAAACTATGTAAAAGTAGTTTAGTTTTTTATTTTAAATACTATGAAAAGGCTTTCAAAATAAATGCGATTATGATAAAATATAAACACGAGAGATGAAAAGGAGTGATCTTATAATGGAAAATAAAATTAATGCTACAGAAGAAGTAGATAGTTTAGTTAAGAGATCCTTAAAATGTTTAGATGCCTATGCTAATTATACGCAAGAGCAAATTGATTATATTGTTGCTAAAGCATCAGTAGCTGCTCTAGACAAGCATGGTATTTTAGCCCTACATGCTGT
Source organism: Clostridium sp. CAG:307_30_263 (assembly GCA_001916215.1). Classification (GTDB taxonomy): domain Bacteria; phylum Bacillota_I; class Bacilli_A; order Acholeplasmatales; family Anaeroplasmataceae; genus CAG-307. The sequence continues at coordinate 23,827 of MNRZ01000022.1, read as the reverse complement.
AGAAGAAACTAAAAGGGGAGTATTCGAGGATAAGGCAACTAAAAATTTGTTTGCATGTGAATATGTTGTAAATAATATGCGTCATTTAAAAACTGTTGGTGTAATTAGTGATAATGAGGTAACAGGAATTACCGAAATTGCTGAACCTGTTGGTGTTGTTGCAGGAATTACTCCGGTTACTAATCCAACATCAACAGCAATATTTAAATCACTTATTTGTTTAAAAACAAGAAATCCAATTATTTTTGCATTTCATCCTAATGCACAAAAATGTTCTGCCGAAGCGGCAAAAATCGTTTATGAAGCAGCTGTTGCTGCTGGCGCACCAAAGGATTGTATTTTATGGATAGAGCATCCTTCAATGGAAGCGACAACAGCTTTAATGAACCATCCTGGCGTATCAACAATTCTAGCAACAGGTGGAAATGCAATGGTTAAAGCTGCTTACTCTTGTGGAAAGCCTGCTCTTGGTGTGGGTGCTGGTAATGTACCGGCTTATATGGAAAAAACATGTAATGTAAGACAAGCTGTAAATGATATTGTTATGTCAAAATCATTTGATAATGGAATGATTTGCGCTTCTGAACAGGCTGTCATTATTGATAAAGAAATCTATGATGAGGCGATTAGTTTATTTAAACAGTTTGGTTGTTATTTATGTAATGAAGATGAAAAAAAGAAGCTTATTTCTTATATGTTTGGTGTTAATAACGAGTCTGAATATGAGAAAGCTGTTTTAAAACCAATTATTGCCGGAATGAGTGCTGTAAGTATTGCTAAAAACGCAGGTCTTAATGTTCCTTCAAACACTAACATTTTGCTCGTTAGTTGTAACGAGGTTGGAGTTATGGAACCGATGAGTAAAGAAAAGCTTTCCCCCGTTCTTGCTGTATATAAATCAAACAGTACTGACGATGGGTTAGAGATTTCTAAAAAAATGGTTGAATTTAATGGCCTTGGACATTCGGCAGCAATTCATACGGCGTCGAAGGAATTGGCAACGAGATTTGGTGATATAATTCCTGCAATTCGTATTATTTGGAACAGTCCATCAACATTTGGTGGAATTGGTAATGTATATAATTCTTTCTTGCCATCTCTTACCTTAGGCTGTGGTTCTTATGGTCATAATTCAATTGGTGATAATGTTTCGGCTATAAATTTACTTAATATAAAGAAGGTTGGAAGGAGAAGAAATAATATGCAATGGTTTAAAATTCCTGCAAAAATTTATTTTGAACGTGATTCAATTGAATATCTACATCAAATGAAGGAAATGAACCGTGTTATTATTGTAACTGACCGATCAATGGTAGATTTAGGCTTTGTAAATAAGGTAACTGAGCAATTTAGACTTCGACATAACGAGGTACAATATCAATTATTTTGTGATGTTGAATCAGACCCATCTATTCAAACGGTAAAAAATGGTGTTGCATTAATGAATTCATTTAATCCGGATACAATTATTGCTCTTGGTGGTGGTAGTGCAATGGATGCTGCTAAGGGAATGTGGTTGTTTTATGAATATCCTGAGGTAGATTTTAATGATTTAAAACAAAAGTTTATGGATATTAGAAAAAGAGCATTTCGTTATCCTGAATTAGGAAAAAAAGCTAAATTAGTATGTATACCTACAACATCTGGTACAGGTAGTGAGGTTACTCCATTTGCAGTAATTACTGATAAGGAGGAAAGCAAAAAGTATCCACTTACTGATTATTCATTAACTCCAACTGTGGCTATTATAGATCCGACATTTACTATGTCACTTCCAAAAACGGTAACCGCTGATACAGGTATGGATGTTTTAACCCATGCGACAGAAGCCTTTGTTTCAACCCTTGCATCGGATTATACAGATGGCTTAGCAATTCAAGCAATCAAAATGGTATTTAAATATCTAAAACGAAGCTATGACAATGGTCCTAATGATCCAGAGGCTCGTGAAAAGATGCATAATGCTTCTTGCCTTGCTGGTATGGCTTTTGCTAATGCTTTTTTAGGAATGAATCATTCAATGGCACATAAAATTGGTGGCGAATTCCATGTTCCACACGGAAGAGCTAATGCTATATTACTGCCTTTTACAATTAGATATAATGGAACTAAGCCTGAAAAATTGTCAACATGGCCTAAGTATAATTATTATCATGCGGATGAAAAATATTGTGAGCTTGCAAGAATTTTAGGACTTCCTGCCTCTACTATTGAAGAAGGTGTTGAATCCTATGCAAAGGCTTGTGGAGAGCTTGCTAAAAGCTTGGGTATAAAAATGAACTTTAAATCACAAGGCTTAGATGAAAAAACTTATATGGCTTCTTTAGATAAATTAGCATTTTTAGCATATGAGGATCAGTGTTCACCTGCAAATCCCCGTGTTCCTATGGTAAATGATGTTAAAGAAATTTTGAAAAAAGCATATGATTCAGAAGAATTCATGTAAATAAAGCTTTATAATACACCCTTAATGTTTTCAAAATATCAGGAAAACTTAGGGGTGTTTTTTTAATATTAGCAAACTAAAATAACAAAAATATTTAAATAAAATTGAATATTACATAAATAATGTAAGTTTAGGAGATATTATACTTATAGATTTGCAGAAAGGATGTAATATTATGGATGATATAAGAATAATAAAAGCGATAATGCTTTGCGAAGGAAAAAGTAAGGAACAGGCCTTGTTTTATTATTTAAGAATAATTAATGGCTATTCCTTTGATATAATTAAAATACAAACTGGTATTAGTATCAAGGGAATAAAAAAAGCGGAAAAAACAGATCGCATTTATAAAAGATTACCGATTAATATTCAAAAAAAATTATGTTTATTTTATGGTATAAAAGATATAAATAAGATTAAAGAAAAAATAGATTCGATTAAGATTTATCCCGATGAAATAGTAAATATTTATCAAAGATTATTCAATTATTCCCATTTAAAAGCTATGCTTTATGTTCATTCAAAAATAAGTGGTTGCTCAAAAAAAGAATATCAGCATTTAGTTAGAATTACTCGTGTTAACTTAAACAATGATTTGTCTAAAACAAAAGTATCAAAATTAGTTTTAAAAGATGATTTCTATAATATGGCAAAAATAAGTTAATTAAACCATAATTTACCCATAATCATTTTGTATAATAAAGTTGCTTTATGGAGGAAATATTATGAAATGGAGAAAAATAACTTGTTTATTTACAATAATGATTAGTGGTGTGGCGCTTGCATCATGTGGTGGAAGTAGTCAAGGAGAAACGTCTAATTTAATCACAACATCTAATTTAAATGCTAGCGGAAATGGCGAAAATGCCAATAGCGCTTTAGCTGGTACTGATGCGGCCTTAGTATCTGGTGAAAATTTAGCAGTTTATAACAATTTCAAGTCATCATCAACTGATATTGAAGAAATTATGGAACAGGTTGTTGATTTTGCAGATAGTGCTACAATATGTGTTCAAAATTATCAAACGGTTTATCAAACCCAGTTTACAGGTAGGGGTTGGCAAACAACAACGACTCATACTCTTTATGGTTGGGGTTCAGGTGTAATATATTATAAGGCTCTTTTAACTGATGGTTCTTATTTATATAAGGTTATAACTAATGAGCATGTAGTTGCAGTCGATACAAGCTGTGTTTCAGGTGAAGAAGAATATCAAATTTATGATGAAAAATATGATACAAATTTATCTGCGACACTTTTAGGTTCAAATGAAGATAATGATATTGCGGTTCTTTCGTTTGTAAGTGATAGAGATTATAATGCGGCATCATTTGAAAGTGATGAAAATATAAAGAAGGGTTCATATGTTGTAGCAATGGGAACTCCAATTGATCTTGCTTATTATAATACAGCATCTTTTGGTCAAATTTCTAAAATTACATCTTCAACTGTTCAACATGGTGCTACAATTAATTCGGGTAATAGTGGAGGTCCTTTATTTAGTTTAAATGGTAATCTAATTGGTATTAATAATGCTAAGCTATCAGGAAAAACATCATCTGGGTCAACAATTGAAGGAATTTTCTTTGCAATTCCAAAGGAAATTGTTATAGAATCAGTCAATGGAATTGTTGGTGAAAATGAATTATAAAAAAATAAGTCACATTATTGTGACCTATTTTTTTAGCTCTTCAAGCATTAATTCTTTAATCATATTGCCAATTTCAACTGTTTTCATACCTTTATATTCTTCATAAGGAATAATCTTAATTACTTTAAGATCAACATGTAGTGGACGAAGATGGGGTCTTTTGCCAATTGCTCGACTATTTTTAAGAACAGTTACGACAATAGGACATTTAGCTCTAAGTGCTATCTTTAAGCATCCATCTTTAAATTCAAGAAGAGGTTCTGTTGTTTTATTACGAGTTCCTTCAGGAAAGACGCCAATTGAAAGATTTTCTTCCTTTATTAATCTACAGGCTTCTTTTATAATTCCTAAGGCTTGAACTGGATCTTCTCTATCTAGTGCAAGATAACACGATCTATGCATATATCTTCCTGCAAAAGGAGCTTTAAGATTTTCTTTTTTGGTAATAAAGGCTATTTTATGCTTTCTAAAGCAATGTACTGTCATAATAGGATCTAACCCATGACGATGATTTTGAACTAATAAGAATGGTTCATTTGGAATTAATTCTTTACCGGTAACATATAGTTTTACATGCATGGCACGAATAACAAATCCCATAACAGCTTCCATTAGAAAGCGATAAAAACGATTAACTTTTTTATATTCCTTTTTTAAAGAAATGGTTCTTCCAAGAAGTCCAAAGAAAATTGCAAAAATTAAGAAAGCAATAATATAATATCCGATAAATAATAAAGCATAATATAATATATATATAAATCCGTTATATGGTATCCAAAAAATAGCTGACAAGGTTGTAGCGATTATGGATAAAATAACGAAGATAATTTCTAACATAGAAAGCACCTCATTTAATCAATATATTGATATCATACCACAAAAAAAATAAAATGATAATAAAAGTTTATTAAAATAGAGCTATAAATTGTTTTTTTTATAATATTTGTGTAAATTTTTGGCAAAAATTAACATATTACATTTTGAACAATTTATTTTTTTAATGGTATTGCTATTTAGTGATTTTTGCTGTATAATTGAAGAGGTAAGAATTTTAATATAGTCCAGAGAGGCTATGAAATCTTTATATTAACTATGTTTATTTTTGCATACCTTGATTAAGGATAATAATACTCTTTGGATTAATTCTAAGGAGTTTTTTTATGAAAAATTTATATTCACTAAACGATTTAACTAATGAAGAAATAATGGCACTATTAGATGATGCTATTTGTTTTAGAAAAGGAGAAGAAAAGTTTAAACTGAGTGGTAAGATCATTGCGAATTGCTTCTTTGAACCATCTACAAGAACTCAATATTCATTTAATACAGCTGAGCTTATGCTAGATGCTAAGGTTTTATCATTTAATCCTGCTTCATCATCTATGTCTAAGGGTGAAACTTTCTATGATACGATTAAGACATTTGAATCATTCGGCGTGGATGGTATTGTAATAAGAAGTAGTCAAACTAAATATTATGATGAATTAAAAAAGATAAAATGTGCGATAATTAATGCCGGTGATGGTACAGGAGATCATCCGAGTCAAAATTTATTAGACCTTCTAACTATTTATGATGAATTCGGACACTTTGAAGGAATTAAGGTATTAATGGTTGGCGATATTATTCATTCAAGAGTTGCACATGGAAATGCTAAAATTATGAAAAGATTTGGAATGGAATGTATGATTGCAGGTCCTAAGGAATTTTTAGATGACACAGCTAAGATTGTTGATTTTGATGAAGGAATCAAAGAGGCTGACGTAGTAATGATGCTAAGAATTCAAAGAGAAAGAAATGCTCATTTAGAGTCATTAACAGATAGTGAATATTTAAATAGATATGGCTTAACAAAAGAAAGAGTATCTAAGATGAAAAATAATGCTATTATTATGCACCCAGCTCCTTTTAATCGTGGGGTTGAGCTTGAAGACTCTGTTGTAGAATGTGATAAATCGAGAATATTTAAGCAAATTCAAAATGGTGTTTTTGCTCGTTGTGCAATTTTAAAAAGGAGCTTTGAATAATGTTTACATTAAAAAATGGTTTGTGCTTTATTGATGGTGAATTTAAAAGGAAAAACATTATCATTGATGGTGAAAAAATTGTTGAAATATCAGCAGCTGAAAAAGGAAACATCATTGATGTAAGTGATTGCCTTCTTTGTGGGTCATTTATTGATTTACATACTCATGCAAGAGAACCAGGCTATACTAATAAAGGAACAATTAAAACGGAATCAGAGGCAGCGGCTCATGGTGGCTATACAACCTGCTTTTTAATGCCAAATGTTAAGCCAGTTCCTTGCAATAGGGAAAATTTAGAATTAATTAATAATATAATAGCTCGTGATTCTAAAATAGATTTACATCAAATTGCATCAATCACCTATGACCAAAGTGGAAAAGGCAATAAGCTATCTGATATGGAAAAAATTAAGGATTTATGCGTAGGCTTTTCTGATGATGGTAATGGAGTGGTAAGTTCTAAGACAATGTATGAGGCAATGAAAATTGCAAGTAAACTTGATATGCCGATTATAAGTCATAGCGAAGATAAAGATCTTGTTTGTGGCGGTGTTGTAACAACAGGAGAATATGGTAAATTACATCATTTACCTATGATTGATCCTTTATCAGAAGCTTTAGAAGCTGAAAGAAATTGTCTTTTAGCTTATAAAACTGGTTGTAGACTTCATATTTGTCATGTATCAAGTCTTGATACAGTTAGAATTGTAAATTATTATAAAAATCTTGGAGCTAATATTACCGTTGAGGTTACACCACATCAATTAACTTTGTGTGATATGGACATTAAAAATAGTAATTATAAAATGAATCCACCTCTTTCAACTCCGGATGTTAGAGATGCATTAGTTGAGGCTTTAAGAAATGGAAAAATTGATTGTATTTCAACTGACCATGCACCTCACACAAAAGAAGAAAAAGAAGCTGATTTATTACATGCTCCTTTTGGTATAATTGGGCTTGAAACGGCATTTCCAGTTTTATATACGGATTTAGTAAAGAAAGGTCATCTTGAGCTTAAAGAACTTCTTATTTTACTTAATAAAAAGCCTGCTCAAATTATGAAACTTAAAGAAAATAAATTAGAGGTAGGTGCTGATGCTAATATAGTAGTGGTTAATTTAGAAAACGAATATGAAATAACATCTGATTTCTTCAAATCAAAAGCGACTAATTCGCCTTATATTGGTAAAAAGGTATATGGTAGAATAGAAAAAACATATTATAAAGGAGAAGCTGTGTATGAAAGATAAAAAGCTAGTATTAAAGGATGGAACGGTATTTGAAGGCATAAGCTATGCTGCTGATAAGGATTTTATTGGGGAACTTGTCTTTAATACTTCAATGGTAGGATATCAAGAAATTGCAACAGACCCATCATATAAAGATCAAATTGTTGTAATGACTTACCCTTTAATCGGAAATTATGGCGTAAATGCTGATGATGGTGAATCAAAAAAATGTCATTTAGTTGCTATGATATGTCATGAGTATAACGATTGTCCCTCAAATTTTAGATATACCCAAACATTAAGCGAAATGTTTTTGGATTCGGATTGTGGACTTTTTGGAGGAATTGATACAAGACAGCTTACAAGAATAATAAGAGATAAGGGGTCACAAATAGGATTAATAACTGATGTAGATAAGCCTTTAGATGAATGCTTAAAAATAATTAATGATTATAAAGAACCTCACGATCAAGTCAGTCAGGTTTCAACTAAGCGTAAGTTTGTTTCTCGTGGTATCTATGCTAAATATCATGTTGTATGTATTGATTTTGGTACCAAAATGAATATTATAAGAAAACTTAATGAAAAGAAATGTAATGTAACAGTATTGCCTTATAATACAACTGCAGACGATGTACTAGCTTTAAATCCAGATGGACTTTTCTTATCTAATGGTCCAGGAAATCCTGAGGATAATGAGGCGGCTATTAAACTTGTACGCGAGCTTAAGGGTAAACTTCCTATTTTTGGTATTTGTCTTGGACATCAAATTATTTCCTTAGCCTATGGTGCTAAAACCTATAAACTAAAATTTGGACATCGTGGTGGAAATCATCCGGTTAAAAATTTAGATACAGGTCATATCGAAATAACCAGTCAAAATCACAGCTATGCCGTTTTAGATGATTCTCTTTTAAATACTGATTTAAGAAAAACACATATTAATTTATTAGATAATACTATTGAGGGAGTATGTGATGATAAAAATTATGTTTTTTCAGTTCAATATCATCCTGAAAGTGCAGCTGGTCCAGAGGATTCAGAGTATTTATTTGATAAGTTTATTAATAATATGAAGCAATTTGGAGGTAAGAAAAATGCCTAAGCGTTTAGATATTCATAAAATTTTAGTTATTGGATCCGGACCAATTGTCATTGGTCAAGCAGCTGAATTCGATTATGCTGGTACACAAGCATGTCTTGCTTTAAAGGAAGAAGGATACGAGGTTGTTTTAATTAATTCTAATCCGGCAACGATTATGACTGATAAGATGGTTGCGGACAAAATTTATATGGAGCCTCTTGATTTGGAGTTTGTATCACGTATTATTAGATATGAAAGACCTGATGGTATTGTATGTACATTAGGTGGTCAAACAGGACTCAATTTAGCTGTTCAATTGGCAAAAAAAGGAATTCTTGAGGAATGCCAGGTTGAAGTTTTAGGTACAAGCTTTGATGCAATTGAAAAAGCAGAGGATAGAGAACTTTTTAAAGAACTATGCTTGAAAATTGGCGAGCCTGTATGTAAGTCAGATATTGCAACATCAATTGAACACGCTATAGAGGTAGCTAATGAAATTGGTTATCCAATTATTGTAAGACCAGCATTTACCTTAGGTGGTACAGGTGGAGGATTTGCGGATAATGATGAAGAATTAAGAGAACTTGCTAAATTTGCTTTAAAACTATCTCCAGTTGGTCAAATTTTAATTGAAAAATCAATAAAGGGCTTTAAGGAAATTGAATATGAAGTAATGCGTGATGCTAATGACACAGCTATTGCTATTTGTAATATGGAAAATATTGATCCAGTTGGAGTTCATACTGGAGATTCAATGGTTGTATGTCCATCACAAACATTAACAAACAAAGAATATCAAATGCTTAGAAATAGTGCTTTAAAAATTATTAGAGCCCTAGATATTAAGGGTGGTTGTAATGTTCAATTCGCACTTGATCCTGATTCGTTTGACTACTATGTAATTGAGGTTAATCCTCGTGTAAGCCGTTCATCAGCCCTTGCATCAAAGGCCTCAGGTTATCCAATTGCCCGTGTTTCAGCTAAAATTGCGGTTGGACTAAATCTTGATGAAATTGATATTGCTAATACAAAAGCGTCATTTGAACCAAGTCTTGATTATATTGTAACTAAGCTTGCTCGTTTCCCATTTGATAAATTTAAAAATGCTGATAACACACTTTCAACTCAAATGAAGGCTACAGGTGAGGTTATGAGTGTTGGAAGATGCTTCGAGGAATCCTTACTTAAGGGTGTAAGAAGCCTTGAGACAGGTGTATGTCATGCCTATTTAAAAAAGTACGATAATGTAAAAACTGACGATTTATTAAAAATGATTGTTACACCAACAGATGAAAGATTATATCAAATCATGGAACTTTTAAGAAGAGATGAGGCTATTAATAAACTTTATGAGTTAACAAAAATTGATCAATTTTTCTTGGAAAAGTTTAAAAATATTGTTTTAATGGAACGTAAACTTAAGAGTAATTCATTAACTCCAGATCTTCTTTTAGAAGCTAAAAAACTTGGTTTTTCAGATAAATATATTGGAATGATTTATGGCTATGATGAGGTTAGTATGACTAAGCTTCGTCTTCAATTTAATATTCGACCAAGCTATAAAATGATTGATACCTGTGCTTCTGAATTTAGTGCTTATGTACCATATTTTTATTCAACTTATGAGCCATATAATGAATCAATTAAGAGTGATCGTAAAAAGATTATTGTAATTGGTTCAGGTCCAATTCGTATTGGTCAGGGTGTCGAATTTGATTATTCAACTGTGCATGCTATTTGGGCTATTAAAGAAATGGGCTATGAAGCTATTGTTATCAATAATAATCCTGAAACAGTTTCAACTGATTATTTGATTTCAGATAAACTTTACTTTGATCCTCTTACAATTGAAGATGTAATGAATATTATTACTCTTGAAGATCCTTATGGTGTAATTGTTGAGCTTGGAGGTCAAACAGCAATTAATTTAGCTGATAAGCTTGCTAAATTTAATGTACCAATGCTTGGAAGTGATAATAAGGCTATTGCTAATGCAGAGGATAGAGAATTATTTAATGAACTTTTAATTAAACTTGGAATTCCTAAGCCAAATGGTGATACAATTATGGACAAGACTAAAGCCTCAGAAGTCGCAAATCGTCTTGGATATCCGGTTCTTGTAAGACCAAGCTATGTCCTTGGTGGAAGAGCAATGCAGGTTGTATATGATGAAAATCAACTTCATCGTTATTTGGATAATGCGTTTGAGGCATCACCTGGACAGCCGGTTTTAATTGATAAATATATTAAGGGCCGTGAGGTTGAAGTAGATGCTATTTGTGATGGTAAGGATGTCTTTATTCCAGGAATAATGGAATTAATTGAGGCCACAGGCGTTCATTCAGGTGATTCAATGAGTGTTTATCCACCTATATCATTAACTGATAAGGTAAAGGATACGATTATTAAATATACTATTGATTTAGGATTAAATATTGGAATAATAGGTTTATTCAATATTCAATTTATTGTTGATAAAAATGATGATGTTTATATTATTGAGGTTAATCCTCGTTCATCACGTACTGTACCATTCCTATCAAAGGCTTCTAAGTATAACTTAGCCAATATTGCAACAAAGGTTATTTTAGGACATTCTTTGAAAGAACAGGGCTATTATAGTGGACTTGGTAAGGTTCAAAATATGTATTATGTTAAAACGCCAACCTTCTCTAATAATAAGCTAAGAGGACTTGATACGGTTTTATCTCCTGAGATGAAATCAACAGGAGAAGCTATTGGCTATGATGAATCACTAAATCGTGCTATTTATAAATCATTAAAAGCCTCAAATATGCGTGTTGTAAATTATGGAACTGTACTTGTGACCTTAGCTGACACAACTAAGGATGAGGCTTTACCATTAATAAAGCGCTTCTATGAGTTAGGCTTTAATATTGAAGCTACAAGTGGTACAGCCAAGTTCCTTAAGAAGCATAATATAAAGACAAGAATTCGCAAAAAGATTTCAGAAGGCTCAGAGGAAATTCTTGATTCATTAAGAAAGGGTCATGTTTCTTATGTTGTAAACACTTCAGATGGTGAAACCCAAAATAAGGATGGTTTTATTATAAGAAGAGTTGCTGTTGAAAATAATGTAACAGTCTTTACATCCCTTGATACATGTAGGGCTTTACTAAATGTTCTTGATGAAATTACAATGAAGGTAGGTACTATTTAATGCTACAAAATGCCCAAATTCTAGAAAATAAAAAAATAATTGATGATGTTTATCAATTAACTGTTAAGGGCGATTTTAAGCCCTTAGCAGGTCAGTTTATTAATATAAAGCTTAATAATGAGGCGTTATTATTAAGAAGACCAATCTCTGTATATGATGCAAACCATAATAGCTTAAGTGTAATATACCGTGTTGTTGGTGCAGGTACAAAAGAACTTGCAAGCTATAAGCCAGGTCAAGAACTTAATATTTTAGGACCTTTAGGTAATGGATTCCCTCTTGTAAAAAATAAACGGGTTTTGATTGTTGGAGGAGGAATTGGTGTTCCTCCAATGTATTTTCTTGCTAAAATGCTTAAGGACGAAAATGATATAACGTTTGTACTAGGTTTTAGAAGTAAAAGTCAAATTATTTTAGAGAATGAGTTAAAAAAATATGGTGATGTTTTTGTGGCAACTGATGATGGTAGTTATGGATATCATGGTAACGTTTTAAAGCTTATTGAAGAGAATAAAATTGATTTTGATGTTATTTATGCCTGTGGACCAACTAGAATGCTAGAGGCACTTGATAATAGATATTGTGGAAAAAAGGAAGGATATATTTCTTTTGAAGAAAGAATGGCATGTGGTATTGGTATTTGTTATGGATGTGCTTGTAAGCCGAAGCAAATTGAACGAGGTATGTTAAGAGTATGTAAGGAAGGACCTGTATTTCCTTTGGGGGTGATTAGTTATGACAAAGCTTAATATAAGTTTACCAGGCTTAAATTTAAAAAATCCTATTATCCCTGCTTCAGGTACCTGTGGTTTTGGAGAAGAGCTGTCAAAATTATATGATTTATCTTTATTGGGTGGGATTTGTATTAAAGCCACAACCAAAGAAAAGCGTTTAGGAAATCCAACTCCTCGTGTTTGTGAGGTTTATGGGGGAATGTTAAATGCAATTGGGCTTGCTAATCCAGGTATTGATGATGTAATTTCTAATAAGCTACCTCTTTTAAAACAATATAATACTGAGGTAATTGCTAATATAGCTGGAAATACTATTGAAGATTATGTTGAGGTTGCAAGAAGATTATCTGAAGATGAAAGTATTAAAGCTTTAGAGCTTAATATTTCTTGCCCAAATGTTCATCAGGGTGGTATTGCTTTTGGCACAAATCCAGAATCAGCCTATGAAATTACATCGAGAGTCAAAGCAGCCTCTAAAAAGCCTGTTTATGTAAAGCTATCGCCTAATGTTAGTGATATTGTATCAATTGCTAAGGCAGTAGAAAAGGCTGGAGCTGATGGTATTACAATGATTAATACCTTAATGGGGATGAAAATTGACTTAAGAACAGGTCGTCCGCTTCTTGCTAATAAAACTGGAGGCTTTTCAGGACCGGCTATCAAGCCTGTAGCTATTAGAATGATTTATCAAGTATATGAGGCTGTAAATATTCCTATTATTGGTATGGGCGGGATTATGAATGCTTATGATGTACTTGAGTTTTTATATGCAGGTGCTAGTGCAGTCATGGTTGGTACTGCTAATTTAATTGATCCTTATGCTTCATTAAATATTGTAAATGAGTTGCCTCATGTTTTAGAAGAATATGGTTTCAGTGATATAAAAGATGCTATTGGATATGCACATAGAAAGGATAAATAAAATGGTTATAATTGCATTAGATTTTGAAAATAAAGAACGTACTTTAGATTTCCTTAAAAAATTTAAAAATGAAAAGTTGTTTGTTAAGGTAGGTATGGAGCTTTTTTATAGTGAAGGACCTTCTATTATAAAAGAAATTAAGGATTTAGGCCATAAAATATTTTTAGACCTTAAGCTTCATGATATTCCTAATACTGTTAAGGGTGGTATGAAAAGCTTAGCCAAGCTTGGCGTTGATATGGTAAATGTTCATGCCGCAGGAGGAATAAAAATGATGCAAGCTGCTTATGATGCGTTTGAAGGTGTTGAAAACAAACCTAAGATTATTGCCGTAACGCAGTTAACATCAACATCAAAGGAGGCTATGAATAATGAACAAGGCATTCCTGGTGATGTTATTGATTCTGTTTTACGTTATGCAAAATGTGCTAAGGAAGCACATCTTGATGGTGTTGTTTGTTCACCTCTTGAAGTAAGAGCAATTAAGGATTCTTTAGGTGAGGATTTTTTAACGGTAACACCAGGTATTAGACCTCAAACGGTAAATGATGATCAGGTACGAGTAACAACCCCTCATGATGCAAGAAAACTTGGAACTAACTATATAGTTGTTGGACGTCCAATTACTAAAGCAGAGGACCCATATAAAGCATATTTAGAAATTAGAAAGGATTTTTTAGGTGAATAATATGAATCAAATTGCAAAGGATTTATTAAGTATTAAGGCGGTTTTTTTATCTCCAACAAAGCCATTTACTTGGGCTTCAGGTATAAAATCACCAATTTATTGTGATAATCGTTTAACGCTATCTTATCCTGAGGTAAGAGAAAGAGTAGCTAAATCAATTGCTAAAATAATAGAAGAAAAATATCCTGAATGTGAAATTGTGATGGGTACAGCAACTGCAGGTATCCCTCACGCAACCTTAGCAGCTTATTTTTTAAACAAACCTTGTGGTTATGTTAGAGGCAAAGCTAAAGATCATGGAAGACAAAATCAAATTGAAGGTAAATATGAAAAGGGTCAAAAGGTTGTTGTAATTGAGGATTTAATTTCAACTGGTGGTTCATCACTTGAGGCGGTTGAAGCATTAAAAGAAGAAGGACTAGAGGTTTTAGGAGTTATCTCTATTTTTACTTATCAAATGAAAAAAGCTATCGATCGCTTTAATGAAGCAAAATGTGAATACACTAGCCTTGCAACATTCGATGAATTAATTGAAGAAGCAGTTAAAGAAGGTTACATATCTTGTGATGAGGCAATTAAGGTTAGAAAGTTTAAGGAAAATCCACAAGATGAATCATGGATTAATGCTTAATACATAAAAAAATCTTTTTTCAGAAAACGCTTGCAATAATATTTTATTGTGCTATAATATAAGCGTGTTAGCGCTTTCAAAAAGCACGATGCATCAACAAAGAAAAAAGATTGGAAAGAAAAAAGAGTAAAAAAACTTATTGAGAGAGTAAGTTTTTTTATTTTTTTTATACTCTCGTCAATATTCAGCTTTTTTCGATAGTCGAACTTGCTATGATTTTAACTGGTGAGACGCGCTTGAAAGTTAAAATTTTTGATTTTGAGCATGAAAATGATCTTGAAAAAGCAATTAATGAATTCATAAAAAGCAAAAAAATTATTGATATAAAATATCAAATTTCCCATTTTTATGCTGGAAATGAGCAAATTTACTCGTTTTCAGCTTTAATTATGTATGAAAACGACCAAATATACGAGAAATAGCTATTTTTTCGCAAATATCAAAAGTCTTTTCTTTTGAGTCATCTTACCGTAATATTAAGATATAATATTTAAAATTGAGATGAGGTAAGTGAAATGACTAATAAACAAGATAAAATTATTAATCAAATAATGAAAAAGTATATTTTTGAGGATAATCCTAGTGCTATCGTTGGAACAGAATTACGTTTAAGAAGAAATGGATTATCTAAAACATTAAATGCAATATGTCAAAAGACATGTTCTGTAAGTTATCTTTCTAAAATCGAGAAAAACGAAGTAAATCCTAATCCGGAACTTCTTGAGGAGATTTGTGACCGCTTAAAATTAACTAAAGAAAACCTTGAAGTTATTAATAATAGTAAAATCATTTTTGATGATGTTATAAAAGCTACATTTGAAGGAAAACCAAATGTTATTTATGAAGCGTTTCTAAAAATTCAGGGTTTTAAGAACTATCGAGCAAAATTAATTGAATTTTATTATTGTGTAATGATTGATGAACTTAAGGATGCAAGAATACTCTTTAGTGAGCTTAATAAGCTTGTAGGAACAATGCTTCTTAATGATTTAATTATGTTTGCATATACAGAAGCACTATATCATGAAAAATTAAATGAACTTCAAGAATCATATACATTACTTATTGGGCTTGAAAAATTAACGTTACCATTTAAATTTCTTGATTGCTTAGTTAAAGAAACAAAGGTTAAAATATTATATAAAATAAATTCTAATCTATTTTTAGCTAATATTCAATCATTTAAAAATATATGTTTGAAATACAATGCCTATGATAAAATGCAAGTTGCCGATGATATGGTAAAAAGATACATGGTAAGAAATAGATATTTCGCATTATTGGAACTTGATGAAAATAATAAAGCGGATCATGATTATTTATTATATGAGGAAATTTCTTCAAATGATGAAATACATAATAGAAAGGGATATTCCCCTTTTACAAGACTTTTATATTTAAAGAAAACGCACAATAAAGACTATGATGCGCAATATAAGCTATTAAATGAAAAGCTAACACCTGAAGAAGATTTAGTTTTAAAAATTACTGAAGAAAGCGTATTGTCTGATCAGTATTATCATGATGTAATGGAAATTTATTATCCAATGGCATTAGCTATTGGAGATGAAATAATTATTACTTTAGTTGAAAATGAACTGGTGAGGCTCTTGCAAAATCAAAAAAGATATTTAAGAATAGTTGATATTTATTTAAATAGTAGTAAAAGAAAAAAGGAGCTTGGTTTCTTTTGCTAAAAAAGTACCGTATTAAAGTTATCCTATTAGTGCTTTCAGTATTTATATGTCAACTATTCTTGTTAAATGTTAATGCCTATGTTGGGAATGGATTTTTATGGAATAAAACAGAAATTTATGTAGATTTAAATAGCAATTTTGATGATTATATTAAAGAATTTGAGGTAAAATTTTATTATAAGGGAGATTTAACAAATGAAGAGGTTAAGGTTTCCTTAGATTCATTTTATTATGGTAATTTAACAATTAGTACAAATATAGTTGAAACAAAAGCTGTAAAAATGATAGCGACGGTACCGGGATATTCATCGTATGATAGAAGAGATATTCTTGTACATGTTGTTGATACAGAATTTCCTAAAATTACCAAAATAAAGAATTTAGATTTTGAAATTGGTCAAGTTATTAATTATGATGATTATTTTAAATTTTCTGATAATGATAAAATTGAATCATATCAATATAATGATTCAAAAATTAATTATTCTGTTCCTGGACTTTATATATTAAATGTTGTTGTATCTGATCCTTCTGGACATACTCTTTCTGAAAATTTTAGTGTCAGTATTAGTGATAAAAGTATGCCAGATTTAATATTATCAAATTTTATTACTGTTGAATATGGTGATTTAGATTTCGATATTAAAAATTATGTAAAGGCTAGTGATTCTTATGAGGGTGATTTAACATCTAGTGTTACAATTTCCGGACTCGATATTTATAAGCTTGGAGATCAAACTGTTACAATTTTTGTAAGTGATAGTAGTGGAAATGTTAGAAGTGTTAGTAAAGTTATTACGGTTGTTGATACAACTGCTCCGGTTTTAGAATTATCAAAATATAATGATACAATTTATTTAGGTGAAGAAACTCCTGATTTGAGAGGTTATATAAAAAGATGTGATGATAATACATCAGAAATAAATATGTCAGATGTTGAAATAGATGCCACTTCCTTCTTGATGGAGTATGGGAGCTACACAATTACATATAAGGTTCACGATAAGGCCAATAATTATTGTATTAGAAAATTAAACTTAAGTGTAAGCTATAAGGAAGCTCCTGTAATTGAATGTAAGGATTTGGAATTTGAGCAAAATGAAACAATTAATCTTAAAGATTATATTAAAGTATCAGATTTATATGATGAAAGTATGTCATCAAATTATAAGCTGTATGATAGTGCTCTTGATACTAAAACGCCTGGTAAGTATGAAATATTTGTAGAGGCTACAAATATGGCAGGACATTCTACAATAGCTAAATTTTATGTTACAGTAAAGGCCAAAAATTCCGATACTAAGAATACCTTTTATGATATCTATGAGTATATTTATGAGAATAAGCTTGTAATTATATTAGCTATTATTGTAATAAGTGGAGTTATAGTTGGGCTTCTAATAAAAAAAGCAAACAAAAAAATATAGTATAACTTTAATTTAAACCTATCAAATGATATAATAAACCCAAGAGGTGAAGTCATATGATAGGTTTTTTATATGGTCAAACAGAATATAATATATTAAAATCAGCTATGCGACTTGAGGATTATGTAAATAAGGCTAAATTATATGGCTACAAGTCCTTATCGATTACTGATCATAATATGTATGGTCACTATAAATTTTATAATTTATGTCTTAAAAATGGTATTAAGCCCTTAATTGGCGTTGAGCTATACTATAAATCTTTTGATGATAAAAAGGATAAAATTATAGTATATGCATTAAATGATACTGGCTATATGGAAATTTTGAAATTATCAAGTATAGATAAGCTTGAGGGAAAAATATTTTCTTTAGAGGAATTGTCAAAATTTGAAAATGTAATTTTTATTTCAACCTTCGAGTCTGAGTGGTACCGGACAAATGATCTTAATGTTTTATATGATAAATATAAAATGCTTAAGCATTTTGGTATAGGTTTAAGCTTTGCAGGTCAATCTTTATTAAGTCAAAGTAATTTGTTATATGAATTTGCAACTAAAAATAACATTAAAATTTATCCTATATCACCAACATTATATGACACATTGGAAGACTTTGATGCATATGAAGCATTATGCTTAATTGCTTCAGAAAAGCCTATGTCCTATTTTGATTTTCATCTTAAAAATTTAAGAGATCTTGAAGATGAATACTTTATGCATGAAGAAGTTTTTAAAAACTATGAAGAACTAGTAACTGAGTCTTCTGTTACTATTTTTAAAGTAAAAAAATCTCTTCCTAAATTTAATACAGGATTAAATACCTCATCAGCGGAGTATCTTCAAAGTTTATGTCAAAAGGGCTTAGAAAGAAGATATAGCTACTCTCATGTAGCTGATTTGAAAAAGTATAAGGAAAGAATGAATTATGAATTATCTGTTATTCATTCTATGGGCTATGATGATTATTTTTTGATTGTTTGGGATTATGTGCGATATGCTAAAAAAGCCGGAATTATGGTAGGCCCTGGACGTGGAAGTGCTGCTGGATCACTTGTGGCTTATTGTTTGGGAATTACTAATGTCGACCCTTTAAGATATAATCTTTTATTTGAACGTTTTTTAAATCCTGAACGTGTTACAATGCCTGATATTGATATGGATTTTCCGGATAATAAAAGAGAAGATGTTATTAATTATGTAAAATCTAAATATGGTGATTATAGAGTATGTACAATATCTGCCTTTGGTACATTTCAAGTTAAATCATCAATAAGAGATATTGGTAGAGCCTTAAAAATAAAATCTCAGGATATTGATATTATTACAAAGCTTGCGGCTAAGGCTTCCGATTTTGACACTTTTTTAAGTGATTATCGTGAGAATAAGGAAATATATAAATTATTGACAGTTGCTAAAAAAATTGAAAATTTACCAAGAACAATTACGACTCATGCGGCTGGTATTATTATTTCTGATGATGATCTGACAAATAATGTTCCCCTTCAAAAGGGATCAACTGATCTCTATCAATCTCAGCTTGACTCTCATGATTTAGCTGATTTAGGACTTTTAAAGATGGACTTTTTAGGAATCACTAATTTAGCTATTATTGATAGTATTTGTTCATCAATACCTAATTTAAATAATATTACAATTCAAAATATACCGCTTGATAATGAACATACCTATGAGCTTTTAAGAAAAGGTGATACCGATGGTATTTTTCAGCTTGAAAGTGAAGGTATTAAAAAAGTTTTAGTTAAGCTTAAGCCAACCTCCTTTAATGATTTGGTTGCCGTATTAGCACTTTACCGACCTGGTCCTATGGATAATATCGATGAGTTCATTTTAAGAAAGCATGGTAAATCTTTTTCCTATCTTCATCCCGATTTAGAGCCGATTTTAAAAGAAACATATGGTATTATTGTTTATCAGGAACAAATTATGCAAATTTGTGTTCGATTTGCAAAAATGTCATTAGCTGAAGCCGATATATTAAGACGTGCAGTTTCTAAAAAGGATAAGCAGCTCTTAACGAAAAATCGAGAAAAATTTGTAGGTGGCGCGGTAAAAAATGGCTATGAGAAAAAGGTAGCTGATGATATATATGACTATATTGTTAAATTTGCAAATTATGGATTTAATAAGAGTCATAGTGTTGCCTATTCAATTATTTCTTATCATATGGCCTATTTTAAGGCTAATTATTTTGCCCTATTTATGGCAAAGTATTTAAATAGTGTTTTAGGTAATGTTAGTGTTATAGAAAATAAGCTAATGTATTCAAGAAGAAGAGGAATTAATGTTTTACCACCAAATATTAATGTATCTTGTGAGTATTTTGTTACTAAAGGAAATGATTTGATTTATCCTTTAACTGGAATTCAACAAATTGGCTTTCAAATTGCTAAACAAATAATTGCCGAAAGAGAAAATGGTTCTTTTAAATCTTTAAACGATTTTAAAGAAAGACTTCCGCAAATAAATAAGAATGTAATTGAAGCTTTAATTTATTCAGGTGCTTTTGACTCTTTTAATGTAACTAAGAAAATGATGCTAAGTCAAAGTGATCCGCTTGAGTCTATTTTTAGTAATGAATTAAAATCAGAGCTTAAAAATATTTCTGGTGAGCTATCAGCAGATGAGCTTAGATTAGGTGAAAGAAAATATTTAGGTTTTAATATTCAATATGATTTGTTTAAAAATATGGAATATCTTCAAAAACAATATAACGCTATCCCTTTTTCTAAAAGGGCTATTAATTATAATAGCAGAATTATTGTTGAATTTTTAAATATTAAAGAAATTAAAACTAAAAAAGGTGATTATATGGCTTTAGGAATTGCCTTTGATGGTAAGACATCATTAAAGCTTGTTATCTTCCCTAATGCCTATATGAAGATTAAAAAAATGCTTAAAACAGATGAATTATATTTGACTACGGGAAGACTTGTAAAGTCTAGTGTTACTAATGAATATGAATATCAGTTAGATGATATTCTAGAAAAAATTAGGTGAAAAAATGAATTATACGGATGTTTAAAAAAAAGCTAAGGAAAATGTCGGCCCTTATTGTAAGGCTTGTAATATATGTAATGGATATGGCTGTAAGGGACAAATCCCTGGGCCTGGAGCTAAAGGTCGAGGTGATGGGGCGATAAAAAATTATGAAGCGTGGGAACAATATAGAATTAATATGGATACAATTACGGATATTCAGACTGTTTCAACAGAAACTTCATATTTTGGATATAAAACGAGAGCCCCTATTTTTGCAGGTCCTGTTGGGGCAGTAAAAAATCATTATAGTGATAAATATAGCGATATGGAATATAACAAGATTATGCTTGAGCAAATGAATGAAGATGGTCTTTTAGCTTTTACAGGTGATGGCAAGAACGAGAGTGTAATGATTGAAGCATGTGAAGCTTTAGCTAGAATTTATGGAAGAGGTATTCCAACAATAAAGCCTTGGGATATTAATACAATGAAACAAAAGATTGATTTAGTTAAAAAAGCTAATTGTATCGCGATTGCCTGTGATATTGATGCTTCAGGACTTCCTTTCCTTAAAAATAATAATCCTCCTGCTGGAGCTAAAGCAACTAAAGAATTAAAAGAAATTATTAAATATGCAAAAAAGCCTTTTATTATTAAAGGTATTATGACTGTAAATGGTGCCTTAAAGGCGGTTGATGGCGGAGCTAGTGCGATTGTTGTATCTAATCATGGCGGAAGAGTTTTAGATGATGCGATGTCAACGGCATTAGTATTACCACAAATAGTTAAGGCTGTTGCTGGAAAATGTCTTGTTTTTGTAGATGGTGGAATAAGAAGTGGAGCAGATATTTTTAAAGCTCTAGCTTTAGGTGCTGATGGTGTATTAATTGCAAGACCTTATGCAGTAGCATTATATGGTGGTGAAAAAGAAGGAATTCATGCTTATAATGAAAAGCTTATTTCTGAACTTGAAGATGTTATGCTAATGGCAGGAGCGAGGTCAATTAAGGACATTAGACCTGAGATGATAACAAAAATTAATTTGTGATTCTTTTTCCTATAAAATATGCCCTAATGTAATATAATGGCCTTGGTGGTAAGTATGGAACGTAGTGAAAAAGAATTAAAAAAAAGAGAACAAATACTAAATGGAAATATTTTAAAAGCTATTTTGATGATTGCCTTGCCAATTTTATTTTACAACTTATGTAATTATTTATATGGTATTTATGATATGATGGTTGTAAAAAAGGCAGGAATTGGGGACGCAGCTGATATAGTTGTACTTGACCAAATAAAAAATATGATTTCAACAGTTGGTGGAGCACTTGCAACAGGTGGCGGTATTCTTATTTCAAGAAGATATGGAGCTAAGGATATTGATGGAGCTAAAAGATGTGCAAATACTTTATTTAGCTTAGCACTAATTATTACCGGAATCACTTTTATTTTTATTCCGATTGGTAAACCATTCTTGTTGTTACTTCAAACTGATAGTACAACAATTGAAAATGCAATGGGGTATTACAATGTTCAAATTATTATTTTAATGATTACAACGATGAATAACACCTTTATTGCGATTGAAAAATCTAAGGGTAATACCTTTAAGCTTGTTATTTTAAACTTAGGTGTTATTTTTATTAAAGTTGGTCTTTCAACCTTGTTTGCATTTGGTCCTTTTGAAAATGTAACAGTTACTTGGCTTGCAGTTGCTACAATGCTGGCTCAGCTTTTTATGTTTGGCTTTGGAATTGTTTTTTGTTTTATTCCTACAAATGTTTTAAGAATATCAATTAAAAGCTTAAACCTTAATAGAGAAAATTGCTTAGGCATTTTTAAACTAGCACTTCCGGTTTTTATAGGTAGATTTTTATTTAGCTTTGGAAAGGTATATGTTAATTCTTCAGCTACATCTGTTTATGGTAAGATGTGTGTTGGTGCTTTAGGTATTTCTAATACAATGGCAGGACTTATTACTAATTGTGTTAATTCCTTTGAAGATGCTGGTTCAACAATTGTATCTCAAAACTATGGTAATTCTAATGGAAAAAGAATTCAAAAGTTTTTCTTTATTAATTTAGCAGTATTATCAGTTTTATCATTAACGGGAAGTATAACAATGTTCATACTTAAAGAAAATATTGCAAGCTTTTTTGCCGGTAATGATTTAGAGTATAAAGAAATGATTGTTAATATTTTTAAATGGGAATGTATGGATTTATTCTTTAGTGGCTTATCTGCAGCAGCTGCATCATATTTCTATGGCTTTGGTATGACAAAGATAACAATGACTCTTTCAATGTCAACCTTGTTTGCATTTAGAATACCAACTCTTGTAATTTTAATGTATGCTGTTAAGATGAATTATGAAGCATGTGGAATTGCAATGTTTGTATCGAATACCTTAAGTGGTATAATTGCAATTATAATTGCACTTGTAATGGTATTAAGACTTCCGAAAAGTAAAAAATATAAAAATTTATTTGAAGCAGAGGCTTAGGCCTTTGCTTTTTTTTTATAAAAATTATAAAAAAATCATGAATTAGAGGACGTTTTGTCCTCTTTTTTTTGTTTTTTTAGGACTTTTAAAGTACTTAAATTCAAAAAAATAGATAACTAAGCCATTTTTTTAGTGGTCAAAACGTCCCTTTTACTTTTAGTAGGAACAAATATAATAAGGGCGTAGGTTATATCCTATGATTACCTAATTACTACCATGCTGCAGAAAGTGGAATCTCTTTTTAATTAGGTAATGAAAAAGCTAACAAAACATTTATAGAGATTAAGCTGTTAAATATTAAAGGGAATGATAAATCAAATTTTACAAGTGTTTCAATTATTGGAGTGATTTGTTACTTGACAGGTGATTTATATGAATTTGTTTCTAACATATACCAATAAGAGGTATTTTAGTAATTTTATAAGTAATATCATGTAAGAAATTAAATGAAAATAGAAAAACACCACCCTCAAAAATAGGTGTTATCTTCCCAGTATAAGTGAAGGGATATCAATCATTTGAAAGGAGGTGACTTAAATATGGAAGTTAACATTATAGTTACTATGGTAGTATTATTTGCTTCATTATCAAGTGTTGCATT
>MNRZ01000056.1 GCA_001916215.1 Clostridium sp. CAG:307_30_263 | reverse complement strand
TTTATAACTTAAGTCCCTTATATTTATATTAAGGGATTTTTTTATACCTTTAGTTCTAGTATCATTTTCATCTTCTTGGGTTATTCTTGTGGATAGTTTAAAATACCAGAAGTTATCAAAGAAGTTAGTCTTATCATTTTTATTGAAGAATCTAAGTATCTCTATGTAGATAAGTCGTCGACAAGTAAAAAATGTATTAGTCTTATCTAAAGGGCATTTTTTGCATAAAAATGAGGCCTTGCTACTAAAAAAATGGCTTCATTATCTAGTTTTTTTATTCCAGTATGTATAGGACTTCCTAACACGTCTCATTCCTGTTATTGCTGATTTTGTTACCCAATTATCGTTTGATTCTTGTTTTCTTATACTTATATTTTATCATTTTTAGGTAATTTTACTACAACTTTTTAATTGATATAAAAATCATATTGCAGTTATTTAAAGTTGCAATTTTTATTATTTTTGAGAAATATTATATAATTAATAATCATCCATTAAATACAATACTAAATTGAAAAAAGATAAATTAATTTATTTACTGCTAATTACATTAAACGACAAGGATACAAAACAGTATTTTTTTGTGCATTATTACTAAAAAAATACTCATTAATTTAAAAATTTCTTTCTATATTCATTAAACAAATAGAATTTTAGAAATTTAAAATATAATCATTTTTGAAGTTTTTTTGATATAATTGATTTGAAAGAGTTGTTTTTGTTAAAAATCTATTTAATTTTAGGAGGATATGAAATGATTTCATCAATAGGTACAAGAATAAAAGAACTTAGAAAAATAAAAAATATTTCTCAAGAAGAATTGGCCAATGAATTATCTGTCTCACGTCAAACAATTTCTAAATGGGAATCTGACATTGTAAGTCCAGATATTAATAATATAGAGATGCTAAGTAATTTTTTTGAAGTATCTACTGATTATATAATTAATGGTAAAGAAAATAAAACGTCACCTAAACAAAACAATGTTTGGATTATTCTTTGCTTTATTATTGGAATTATTGCTATTATTGGAACAAGTATTTTGATGATTATAAACAAAGGTAAAAATTCACCATTATCAACTATAAATTTTTCTTATGAATTCGTTTTAATGATAATTGGATTATTAATGGTTTTTTTGGCAGTTTTTTATTTCTTTAAAAGAAAAAAGTAGAAATGTAAATAAATTTTGTCGGTATTGTAAACAACATTGTATAGATTTTTCTTCTTACTAAAAGTATTATCAAAGTGTAATTACAAATCAAGTAAATAAATGCAATAAGCTTATGCAAGAAAGAGGAAAAAATGAAAAAGTTTAATTTACTATCTGCAATAGGTAGTGCTGTGATTTGTGGAGTTTGTGCTCTAGCATTTAATGATTCTTCACACATCAATAAGGAATATAATGATACAAATAATGTTATAGAAAGTAATGTATCTATGAAACGAGCTAGTTATAGAGAAACAAGAGATAGTTCGTATGCAGCTATTGTTAGCATATTTGCATTTGATGGAAATTCAGCAAGTTCTTCAAGTTCTTTTTTGAATTTTAACGGTCATGCATTTATAACAATTGAAAATTTAAATTCAAATACAATAAAAGCTGGGAAAATGGATGTCAATGCTTATGAAACTGTTTCATTAGGCACTTGGGGTAATAAAAGTCAGCATAAAGGATTATGGTATAATTTAGAATCATATTTTGCAAATAAGGGTGAATATAATGGAAGAGTATCTTTTATCAAGATATACTACTAGTTCAGAGTTAGAAACATTAAATTCATACATTAATTCCCATGATTCTTGGTCTGCATTATCAAATTGCTCATCATTTGCTACAGGTGCATGGAATACCATTTCATCAACTAAATTATCAGCTGGTTGGATAGATACACCATCTAATTTAAAAGGAAATATCAAAAAGAATTCATTTAGTACCAATAGAACTATTGGATATAATAGCAATGTCGGATATTATAATGGTGATACATTTAATTATGTCAATATGAACTCAAGAGGTATCTTGAATTCTAATATGTATAACCCTAATGGTTTATAATTTATAGGAGGAATAATTAATGAATTCTCAAAAGAAAGTATTTTTAATTGTTGCAAGTATTATTTGTTTACTATCATTATTTATTTTAGTATCATCAATAATTAACCTTGCACAAAAGCAATATATTACTGGAAGCTTCTATACTATACAAGGACTAATAATAATGCTTGTCATTTCAAGTCTTATAGTAATTACTTCTATTGCATTTATTGTGTTTCAAATTAAAAGGAAATAATTAATACAAATATATTATATGATGAGTGAGATTAACTGGTTCTCTAAATTAATTAGTGTAGGTTTTAGTTTTAAACTATAAACAAATTGGTGTGGGAACTATAAACAAATTGGTGTGGGAACTATAAACAAATCAGTGTAGTCTAAACTATAAAATAATAAGTGTACATAATAAATTGAAAAGGAGGAAATTATAATAAATCCTCCTTTTTTTGACTA
>MNRZ01000021.1 GCA_001916215.1 Clostridium sp. CAG:307_30_263 | reverse complement strand
AAAGGCTATTTTTTTATTTTTTGGTGAATTAAATAAAAAAAGGAGCTGTTGCTCCTAAACTTCAATCAATGAAATTTATTTTTTTACAGCCCCTTTTTTAATTTTATTTTTTAAAAATAATGATTTTATTTTAGTAAAAAAATTGCTATAATAAAACAAGTAGGATGTGGTATTTTGAAACAATATATTGATTTATGTAATTATATTTTAAATAATGGTGTAAAAAAGGATGATCGTACAGGAACAGGAACTATTTCTGTTTTTGGCTATCAAATGCGTTTTAATCTAGGAGAGGGATTCCCCTTACTTACAACTAAAAAGGTTCATTTAAAGAGTATTATTCATGAGCTTTTATGGTTTATTAGTGGCTCAACAAATATTAAATATTTAGTTGACAATGATGTTAGAATTTGGAATGATTGGCCATATGATTTATATAAAAAATCTCCAGATTTTCAAGGTGAGACAATTGAGGAATTTGCTGCTAAAATTAAAGAAAGCGATGAGTTTGCTAAAAAGTATGGTAATTTAGGTCCTGTTTATGGTAAACAATGGCGTGATTTTAATGGCGTAGATCAGCTTAGTAATTTAATTGAGCAAATTAAAACTAATCCAAATAGTAGGCGTTTAATTATAAGTGCTTGGAATCCTGCTGAGGTTGATAAAATGGCATTACCTCCTTGTCACTCTTTTATGCAATTTTATGTAGCAGAAGGAAAGCTGTCTTGCCAACTTTATCAAAGAAGTGCGGATGTATTTTTAGGTGTTCCTTTTAATATCGCATCATATGCTCTTTTTACTATGATGATTGCTCAGGTATGTGGACTTGAACCTGGTGATTTTGTTCATACACTTGGCGATGCGCATATTTATTTAAATCATTTAGACCAAGTTAATAAGCAAATTAAAAGAAGCTTAAGACCACTTCCTAAAATGGTAATTAATCCTAATGTAAAATCTATTTTTGATTTTAAATATGAAGATTTTACCCTTCTTAATTATAATCCGCATAGTGGAATTAAGGGAAAGGTAGCTGTATAATATGATATCAATGATTTGGGCTATGGATGAATCTAATTTAATAGGTAAGGATAATAAAATGCCTTGGCATATTAAAGAGGATTTAATTTATTATAAAAACACAACAAAAAATCATAATGTTTTAATGGGTTATAATAATTATTTATCAATGTGTGAGTATTATAAGGAAAGACCTTTTCCTTATTTTCATACATATGTTTTGACACATAATGAAATTAATGATTCAAGAGTTAGTAGAATAAATAAGCTAGAGGATGCTTTAAAAATTGATGATTTATTTATTGTTGGTGGAGCAACTGTTTATAAGCAATTTTTCCCTTTTGCTGATAAATTATATATATCATATATTAAAGGTGTTCATGAAGGTGATACCTATATAGATTTTCTTAATTTAAATGAGTTCGAACTTGAATCTTTGAAAGAGACTGAGCTTGTTAAATATACTATTTATAGAAGAAAGAAGTAATATTTATGTTATGTTGGATGATTATCCTTATTTTTGGTTTGGGATATGCCTATTTATTTACTTTTATTAGTGATAAGCTTTATTTTTTACCTTTATATCTTATGGGTGGTTTTTTAATATCACTAATTTTATTTGCAATTTTTATTTTGATTGTAATATGGACTGCTCCATTTACGAAACAAAATAATAAGCTAAAACACAAAATAATTTATCCTTTGGTTAAATTTGTTCATACTATATTAAAAATTAAAATTGAGGTTATAGGTCGCGAAAATATTCCAAATGATACTTTTGTTGTTTATAGTAACCATAAATCAATGCTTGATGTGACTATTTTATATCAAGCATATCATAAAATTTTAAGTGCTATTGCTAAAAATGATTTAGTAAATGTTCCGTTTTTATCAAGATTAATGAAAGGCCTTGGTGTTGTACCACTTGATCGCAACAATGACCGTGAGGGTGCTAGAAACATACTAGAAGCTATTAAAAGAGTTAAGGCAGGAAATAACTATTTAATCTTCCCCGAGGGTGGTGTTAAATCTCGTGAAACTGAGCATATGGTAGCCCTTCGTGCTGGAGCTTATAAGCTTGCAACAAAGCCTAAGGCAGTAATATCTCCCGTTTCAATTATTGGATCTAGTTTATTATCCCAAAATTGTCCTAAAAAGGGAACTAAAATTACGGTTGTTATCCATAAGCCAATAACTCCAGAAGAGTATCAGGGCTTAAGTACTAACGAGCTTGGAAGAAGAATTGCTAATATTGTTAATATGGGAATTGATGAAGAAAAGCCTAATACAATGTCACTTGATCAAATAAAACCAATATATTTAGGTGATGAAAATGATTAAGGAATTTAAAGGATTAATTTTATGTATTTGTAGTGCCGTAATTAACTTAATATCAGGTTTTTTAATTATTATTGGTGCGTATAATCAAAACAAGATTTTGATTTATATCGCTCTTGTTGTATTAATTATTGGTATGCTTTTAATGATTTATGGTATTTTTTTAATTTATCAGAAATATAAGGTAGCAAAAGAAATATGAAATTTAAAAGAATTTATTTTGAGTTATCTAATTATTGCAACTTAAATTGCGTATTTTGTACACCTTCAAATAAAAACTCAAGGATGATTGATTTATCACTTGCACGTCGTGCAATAGATGAGGCTTTTTTTCTAACTAAGGAAATGTGCTTTCATGTTCTTGGTGAGCCTTTAATTTATCCTCGTTTTTTTGAACTTACTGATTATTTAACATCAAAAAAAATGAATTTAATGTTATCAACTAATACGCGCTTAATTGAAAAAAATAAAGCAGAGCTTTTAAAACGTGAGATTAAAACTTGGAATTTATCTCTTCATTCAATTTATGATATGAATAATAAGTTTGATTATATTATTAAATTACTTAATTTTATTGATTTATATCAGCATAATCATGAATCTGTTTTTCATTTAAGGTTATGGGCTGATTCAAATCAAACAATAAAAAAATCAAATGATGAAATAAAAAAAATATTGTTTACTTATTATGATTATAAAGGTGAAGACCTTAAAAGAATTAGACTTAAGGAAAGAATAATTTTATCATATGAAGAAGAATTTATATGGCCAAGTTTAAAGCTAGATTATAATCATGAAGGATATTGTCTTGGAGGTAAAACCCATATTGCCATTTTAGCGGATGGAAGAGTTGTAATGTGCTGTCTTGATGCTAATGGTGATACTTTAATTGGTAATATCAAAGAGAAATCGCTTCAAGAAATAATTGAGGATACTCCATATCAAACAGCTCGTAAATATTTTAGTGATAATAAATGCTATTTTGAATTATGTAAGCATTGCTCATATAAAGACAGGTGATTGAATGAAAACAGGTACTATTATTCTTTTAGTTTGTATTGTATTACTTATAGTTATTGTAGCAGTTATTGTCTTTGCTATTACTGCTCACAAAAAAACGATGAATAAACTCAATGAAAATATTTTTAATCTTTTATCCGATTTAATTTCAGATCAAGAAGCTAAGGTTGAAAAGACAACGGCATATGGCTTTCAATATAAAATTATTGAGAAAAATAGGATAACTTACGTATGTACAATTTATAATCCTAAGTGTAGTGAAATTTTGATTAATTCTAAAATTAAATGGCAAATAAAAGAAAATCCTACTGATGATTCTTTGGTTTTTATTGATAATATTGTAAAACCAATGATGTCGGAAATTAAGGATGATAAAGAGGTAAAAAAACTTTTTATTATTTATCCTAATGCAAGACAACTAATGATAGCCACTAATGAATGTGAATATGCTTTTGTATATCCTAAAACTGATGTATATGGAGCAAGTGTTGTCACATATAATAGACTTTTATATACAAAAGATATTAAAAAAATGTAAATTTACTCCCTTTTTGTTATTATAATTAAATTTTAACAGCATTCGACAGCTTGATTAATTATAATAATGTTGTAAATAAGGGGGTATTTTTTTATGAATACAACTATTTCTGGAAAAATGCAGTATTTAGATGATTTAAAAATATTAATGTTAAATAATCTTCCTTATAATGACTGTTCTGATTTCCATATCAAAAAGACAGATGAGCTTTTAAATGTAATAAAAGAGCATAAGCCCTACATAAACAAAATAACTTTTTATCTTGTAAGCTCTTATAACAGTGGTGAAGCGTCTTTTTTGTATGATAATGACGATATTTATTTTGTGATTTTTAATGTTGAATCATCGCTTGAATCAACTTATTTAAAAAAAGGAAATTCAATGATTTATAATATTAAAGCCAAACAACTTAATTTTAAAACAATTGAGGAAGAACAATTTTTTATTGATAAATATCCGCATAATTATGATTTGAAAACACATATCTTAGATGAAATTGATATGCTAATGTTAAGAAATATAAATGAAATTTATTTTAAGCATACCTTAGTTGATAAGGAAGAAGAATCACATGTTTTAGAGGTAAAAGGAAACTATATATCAAATAATCAAATAACAATTAATATTTATGATGTTACAAAAGAAGAGGCATTGATTTCAAAGGCGTTTCAAGCTGAAAAACTTCAAGCTTTAGGAAATATGTCGGGTGCAATAGCACATGAGCTTAATAATCAGCTTATGGCAATTGATGGTAATATTGAACTTTGTTATAAAAGTTTAAAAATTAAAGAAAATTCTTATCTAACTAAGGCATTAGAAGCATCATCAAACGCCTCTAATTTAATAAAAAGCTTGCTTTCTTATTCGGTAAAGGATGATATTTCTTTTGAAAAAATTTACATTGATGATTTATTTAAAGATATTGATAATAAAATTAATTTATCTGTTATAAAAGATGTAGATTTTATAAAAAATGTTAGAGATGATATGGCACGGGTTTATATTTACGGATCAAAATTACTTCTTGTAGAAGCTTTTGGAAATATAATTACTAATGCAATTGAATCCTTTAATAAAACTGATCATATTTTAATTATGAATAGCAAAGTGACCTACTTAAATACTTGTCCTAAGGATGCTATCAATTATCAAAATCATATTAGTGGTAAATTTTTACAAATTGATTTTATTGATAATGGCTGTGGAATTCCTTATGAGCTTTATAATCGTATATTTGATCCTTTTTTTACAACCAAAGATAAGTTTTCACGTTCTGGTTTAGGACTTACTCAGGCATTGGGTACAATAATAAAGCATAGTGGTATTTTAACATTAAAAAGTGCAATAAATAATGGTACAACAATTTCTGTTTATTTACCTTGTAAGGAAGAAAAAATGCAAATGTCATTTGATTTATTTGTAAATAAAACTAAAATTTTAGTTATTGATGATGATGAAATTGTTCGTCAGGTTTTGGAAATGCTTCTCAAGGATTTAGGTTATGAGGTTATTTCTTCAAGTGATCCATATGAGGCAATTTCGATTTTTGACTTAAATAAAGATTCAATTGACCTTGTAATCTCTGATATGATTATGCCCAAATTAAATGGTAAGGAATTATTTTATCGCATAAAAGAAATAAAAAAGAATTTAAGGTTTATTTTGCTTAGTGGATATACTAAAAATAACGTTGATGAAAAATTTTTAAATGATATTGATTTATTTTTAGAAAAGCCTATTAGGAAAGATGTTTTGGAAAAAGAAATCAAAAAATGTCTTAAATAACTTTATAAATAAAACACTTTAGAGTATAATAGCATAAGGTGATTAGTGTGTTTACAAATAAGGATGAAGCAATTTATTATATCGAAAATATTAAACGAAAAGAAAAAAGAACAAATTTAAATCGAATGCAAGAAGCGTTAAATATGCTTGGTAATCCCCAAAATGCATATAAGGTTATCCATGTAGCTGGAACTAATGGAAAGGGTAGCACGGTAGCTTATTTGACTAATATTTTATGTGAGGCAGGATTTAATGTTGGATCATTTATTTCACCTTATGTGATTACATTTAATGAGCGAATAATGTATAATTTAAATTATATTTCGGATGATGATTTACTTAAATATGCAAATATTATATATGATATAAAACAAGAACTTGAAAAAAAGGATGAAGTAATAACATTTTTTGAATTTATTACTTTAATGGGACTTTTATATTTTAAAGATAAAAAGGTTGACTATGCCGTGATTGAAGTAGGACTTGGAGGAATATTAGACGCGACTAATATTTTCTCTCATGCTACAAGAATTATTACTAATATTGGCTTTGATCATATGAATGCACTTGGAAATACTTTAAGTGAAATTGCCTTAAAAAAATTGGGCATTTTGCATCAAAATGAAAATTTAATTACAGCTGTTGATTCATCGTTACTTGATGAGTTTAAATCTTATACTAATAATTTAAATTCTAAGCTTTACTGGGTAAATCAAAATGTAAATGATATTAAAGAAACATTTAATGGTGTAACATTTATATATAAAAATATCGTTTATCAAACCCCTCTTTTGGGTATTTTTCAAGCCTATAACACTGCTTTGGCTATTGAAGCTTTAAGCTTATGTGAGCCTAATATTTCTAAGGAAATAATTCAAAAAGGACTTGATAAAACTATTTGGCCTGGAAGACTTCAAGTTATAAGAAAAAATCCAACTATTATAATTGATGGGGGACATAATATACATGGAATAGATGCAGTTGTAAAATCAATTAAAGGTCTAACAAATAAAAAAATCCATGTTTTATTTACGGCTTTAAAGGATAAAGAAATTGATAAAATGCTTTCGTCACTTGATGAAATTGCACTTGATTATATTTTTACAACTATAAATGATACAAGAGCTTCAAGTATAGATGATATTTTAAGGTTTAATAAAAAAACATATAAAGCTATACCTGATTATAAAGAAGCTCTTAGATATATTACTGATAAATACGGCTCTAATGATATTGTTTTAATAACAGGATCACTTCATTTTATCTCTTTAGTAATAAATTTTTACAAAAATTGAAAAAAAATTAAAAAAAATAGCATTTTTTGACTATTTATTATAATGGGTGATAAAAATGTTAATTAAAGAAATAAAGAAAGAAAATCGACCAATCGAAAAAATGTTAAGGTTTGGACCGGAGGCTTTAACTAATGAGGAATTGCTTGCTATTTTAATAAATACAGGTACAAAGAATAAATCTAGCTTAGATATAAGCTACGATATTATTAATAGTGTTTCTAGTTTGGCCGATATTTTAAGCTTGTCATTGGATGAACTTCAAAAATTTGAAGGAATTAAAGAAACGAAAGCATGTCGAATTGAGGCCTCATTTGAGCTTACAAGGAGGCTTTTAGCACACAAAGGAAGTAAAATTCAAATTATTACGACTTTTGATAGTGTTAAAATTTGCTATCCACGTCTAGCACATTTGAAACAAGAAAAGCTATTAGTATTATTTGTTGACGCTAAATGTAATTTGATTTCAACCAAAATTTATGATGGTGAGGTTGGAAGTGTTTTTGTACCACAAAATCTGGTTTTGAGGGAAGCCTTGCTTAATAATGCACGAGGGATTATTTTGGCTCATAATCATCCTTCTGGAGACCCTACTCCATCAAGAGCTGACTATGAAAGTACTGTAAGCCTTGATAATGCTTTGAAATTGTTAAATCTTATTTTATTTGATCATATTGTTATTGGTGATAATTCATTCTATTCAATTGTAGAGGATAAACACTATCATTATAATTTAAATGATGCATAAGATTATTTGGTGATATTATGAAAAAATATCGAATAATAGTTTCATCTATAATCTTACTTATAGTAATTATTATAAGATTATTCTTTAAAAATGTATTCTTGAAAATAAAAAAGGTTTTTCTTTTAGAACTATCTTTAGTAAATTTATTTTATAATTTAGTTGGTGTTAATTTTCTTACAAAAGAAGTTGCTAAAACAAATATTATTTATTGTAAGAACTATGTTTTATATAATGAAGGCTACCTTGTTTATACGTTGAATAATACTATTTGCCTTCCCTTTGAGGGCATTGTTAGTAAAAGGACAAAAAATTCTATTACAGTTGATGTTGGGTCTAATATCTTATTTACAATTGAAGATGTTAAACCTAATTTGCATTTATATGAAAAAATTAATCCTGATACAATAATTGCATATGCCTCATCATATATTATTTATGCTAACGAAAAAAATAATATTTCTTATTTAAATTATAAGGTGAGTTATGAGGTTATTTAAAGGAATCATAGGTCTTGTTTTTATTTTTTTTGCCATAATTTTTGTATATGATATTAGGTTTGCCATAATTTTTGTTTCATCTTATATATTTCATGAGCTTTGGCATTTAATATTAATTAAATCCTTTCATTTTAAGGTTGAAGAAATTCATTTAATTCCTTTTGGTGGTCAAATCAAAATGAATTGTAAAAAAAATCATTCTCCATTGATTGATGCTTTTATTTATTTAGCTGGTCCTTTAGGCAATGCAATTCTATTAGTTCTTAGTTTTATTATTAAGAGCGATAATTTAAAAATGATAAATTTAATTCTTTTTCTTTTTAATCTTATGCCTATAATGCCCCTTGATGGTTTTTATATTTTAGTTAATTTTTTAGCTTTAAAATTACCATATTTTTATGCCTTAAAGATTTGTCTTATTATTTCGATAGTATTTGCATCAGGCCTTTTAATTTTAGCACCATTTATTAATTATTGCTTTTTAATTCTTGCAGGATATATGCTTTTCATTTCTCTTAATGAATTTATATCAAGTAATTTTTATAAAGGACTGCTGCTAGAAAGAATAGTCGATGAGTCAAATAATAATCCTAATAAGGAAATAAAGCCAACAATTAGACTTAAAAAAATGCTTTATAAAGGGTATAATACATATTTTAAATTAGATGGAGAAATATATTTTGATAAATCTTTTTTAAAAAATAATTGTAAGTCAAACATAAGTAAAGTATAATTAAAAGAGATTAGGGTGTGATATTATGCGTATAAATGCTGGAAAATATAGAAATCACAATATTGAAATGACAAATCTTGAAACAACAAGAGAAACAAGTGACAAAGTTCGTCAAGCAATATTTAATTTAATTGGCCAATTTTTTGATGGTGAAGTTGTCCTTGATTTGTTTGCGGGTTCAGGTGCAATGGGTTTAGAAGCAATTTCAAGAGGAGCTTGTGAAGCATATTTTAATGATATAAATAAGCAGGCTATAGAAACAGTAAAAAGAAATGCTTTAAAACTTAAGGTTTTAGAACAATGTGATTTAAAAAATATGGATTTTAAGAATTATTTAACTTCAATTAATCGTCCTTTTGATATTATTTTTCTAGATCCACCTTATAAGATGAATAATGTAGATGAAATTCTTTCATTAATATACCAATATAAGTTATTGAAGTCCAAAGGAATAATTGCATTTGAAATGGAAAGTCAAACAAATCCAGATAGTAAATATTATAAAATCATAAAAGATCGTTCTTATGGAATTAAAAGAGTAGTTATTTATAAAGAGGAAATTTAAATGGATTATAAAACAGAAATTAAGAAAAATTTATTAAAAGACTATAAATCATTAAAAAGAAGATTTTTTAAAAATCAGTTTTCTCATTCTAAAGTTATTACTTTAAAGTTTGAAAAGAAAAAGTATATGGTTATTATTGATCCAGGTTTTGGACTTACAATTTTGCTTAAGGATGATGATATAAAAGTTTTAAAATATTTACTTAATAAAGACTTTTACGATTTTGGTATTGCTTTTTCATATTATTTTATCGGAGATATAATGACATTCCAAGATAATGATTATAAATTAAATGTATATCGAAAAAGAATTGATTCTTATTTTGAAGAGCCATCTTTAAGAGAACTTTCGGATCTAAGTCGTGTAGTAGATGCTTTATACCCTACTTTAAAATATTATAATGATAATTTTACAGCAGTTGAACAAAATGTAGAATTTGTTATATCATTTGATGATGATAATCAAGAAGTAAGTATAAATGCCTATAATTTCCCAAATTATAATTTCTATCATTGGAAATTCAAAACTAATAACCAAATTAAAGAAATCCCAGATGATAAATCTTTAGTGTTAATTGATATGTTTACAATTGAATTGCCTATTTTTTCAACTGATAGAAAAAAGCTAATTAATCCTTATATATTAACTTTATATTGTGAAAACACACATAGTAGAAGGTTTTATTTGATTCCTTATGAGAAAAAGGAAGCATATGAAAAGGCGATTGAAATTTTAAATTCTAATGTTATTGGGAGTAAACTGTGTATTACAAATGCACTTTTATATCAGGCCATTAGTTGTATAAATAATTCACATTACGATATTACTTTTGAGCCACTTCAATATTATCGGGTAAGTGAGATTTATACGATTGAATATAATTTTTATAACGAATATGCGTCTAAGGATCATTTTTTTGTTGATTATGATATATTAGCTTCATTTTTTGATAATCTTAATAAATGCTATGAGTTTATTGATGATAACTTCGATGGCGAAGACTATGATGAATCGTTATTTAAAAGTCTAAATCCAAAAATGTATGATTTTTTTATTAAATTTGTTGTAACACAAGATGAAAATTTTATTTTTTTTGAATCATGTCTTTTAAATAATCAATTATTCGGAAATTTATATCCTTATCGTGAACTTATTGAATCTGATGATGAAGATGGTAAAGAAACTAATAATGATAATGAAGATTTTGAAATTACAGAAAATGCTTTAGCTTCATAATTTAATTATAAATTTTGTTTATTAATAGCCTTGTCCTTTACTTTTTTTAAAACTTTTGCTATAATCAAATTATACGAAAATGATGATAAAAGAAGTAACTATTAAGGTATTTAAAGCGAGAACTAGATGGTGAAAGAGTTCAATATTAAAATAGTGAGACACTTTTTGAGTGATTATGAGAATAATTCGTACCAGGCGTTAACGGTTTGAGCTAGTTTTAATTTACTAGAATTAAGGTGGTACCACGGCATTTCGTCCTTATAGTTTATAATTATAAGGATTTTTTGTTTTTTGGAGGGATATTTTGAAAACAGATTTACCAATAATTAAAGGTAAAGGATTTATAATGGATGAGCTTAAGGAATCTGATTATCTTGAGTATTATTTCATGACTTGTTCCTTCGATAATACAAAATATTTATCTTTTGGACCAATTAATTCAATAAATGAAGCTCGTATAACTCTAAATTGTTTTTATTTAAATAGAAAATCACTTGGTTTACCTAGTGTCTATGCTATTAGAAAAAAACTTGGAGGAGAAATGATTGGGCTTATTGAATACCATACGTATTATTATAATACTAATTGTGCTGAACTTGGTTTTATGCTAAGAGAAGACTTTCAACATAAAGGAATTATGCATAAAGCTTTGAAGGAAATGATTAGAATTGGCTTTCAAGATTTAAACTTATCTAAAATTTTAGTTAGTTATGTTGATATTAATTATGCATCAAAAAAACTAATTGAAGACCTAGGCTTTAAATATGAAAGCACAAGATATGGTGCATTTATAACTCATGATACGCATGAAAAAAGAAATATCATTTATTGTAGTATTTATTTAGAAGAATATGAGGTGATGCTTAAAGATGAAGATTGATTCATGGTATCGCAAAATAATGGATATGATGATAAGAATATCACATCTTTATGGACTTGAAGAGTATTTCTTTGAAAAAATATTAAAAGGCTTTACCTTTAAATATGAAAAATCGGATATTAAATATTTAGTGCTTTGGGATGAATGTTATGCAAATAAAGAACTCGAAATGCTTTTAAATGCTTTTTCTAAAGGTTTAAATCTTAAGCTTCAAATAGTTGATGATAAAATCACTTATGAAAATGAAGTATTAGGAGAAATGTTTTCTAATTCATTTTCTTTGTCTTTGAAAAAAATTATTTTAATCATTAAATTGCAAAATAGAGATTTAACGAATAAACCATTTACACATTTATATATGATTGTAAGTGACAAGATGCAAACACAGTTAGCTTTAAGAGCAATAAATATTTGTCGTCTTGGTGGTTTAATTTCCTATTTCGATTTTTCAAATTCAATTGAAAATTCTGTTATGAAGGCTGAAAGCTTAAATAGTCTATTTATTGCTAATGTGAATGGCGAAAATGTAACAGTTTTAAACACTCAAACAGGCAATGAAGAAGAAATAAATATTAATGAAATATATCCTTACGTTATTTCCTATGTTAGAGGAAAATCAAAATGTAGCAGTTGTAAGGATAAGGAGGAATAATTATATGAAACGTGTTATGCTAAAAGATATTAAACTTGGTGAGGTAAATCATGTTGCAGGATTTGTTGAAACAATTCGTAATAAAAAAGCAATGTGTTTTATTGTTTTAAGGGATATTTCTGGTAAGCTTCAGCTTACAATTGAAAAGGAAAAACATCCTGAACTTTCAGACACTCTTGACAAGATCACCATTGATTCTGTCATTGAGGCTACAGGTCTTATTTTAAAGAGTGAATATGTTAAATTGAACGGAATGGAAATGTATCCTGATACAATTACAATTGATAGTATCGCTTCTCCATCTCCTATTGTCGCACCTAAGGGTGAAGAGACAAATATTGATCTTCGTCTTGACTATCGTTGGATTGATCTTCGTACAGATAAAAATACATTAATGTTTAAGGTTCAATCATATTTTACATCTAAGTGTCGTGAGTTTTTAATTAATAATGATTTTATTGAGATTCATTCACCAAAATTACAAGGTGCTGAATCTGAATCTGGTGCTGGTGTATTTAAGGTCGATTATTTTGACCGTAATGCATATTTAGCTCAATCTCCACAATTCTATAAACAAATGGCAATGGCTGCTGGCTTTGAAAGAATATTTGAATCTGGCCCTGTTTTCCGTGCTGAGAAGTTTGCATCACGTAAGCACGCAACTGAATTTACTGGCTTTGATCTTGAATTTTCATACATTGAATCTTATGAAGATGTAATGGAAATGGAAGAAAATATGCTTCATTATGCACTTAAAGCTTGCCATGATAAGTATAATGAAGAGGTTAAGAATATTTTTGGTATTGAAATTGTTGTACCTACTCTTCCTTTCCCACGTATTGATCTTCATGATTTATATAATGAACTTGAAGCTCGTTATGGCTATAAGGTTCCTGAATCAGAAAAAGGTGACCTTACTACTGAAGGTGAAAGAATGTGTGCTAAATTCTCTCTTGAAAAATACGGTCATGAATTCTTATTTGTAACAGGTTATAGTGCTGAATGTAGAGCATTCTATCATATGCGTGATGAACATGGAGTACCATGTGGCTATGATTTGATTTGGAAAGGCTGCGAAATTACAACTGGTGCTCAAAGAGAGCATAGATATGACATTCTTTGTAAGCAAGCTAAAGAAAAGGGACTTGATGAGGATGTTAAATTCTATCTAGATTTCTTTAAGTATGGTTGTCCTCCTCATGGTGGCTTTGGTATTGGACTTGACCGTATTACAATGATTTTATTCAATCTTGGTATTAAAGACGCTATGTTTATCTTCCGTGGTCCAGATCGTTTAAATCCATAATTGAGGTCTAAAATGCGAAATAATATTTCTTGGGATGAATATTTTATGGGAGTTGCCTTACTTTCTAGTCAAAGGAGTAAGGACCCACACACTAAAGTTGGTGCTTGTATTGTCAATGAAGATAAAAGAATTGT
This sequence comes from Clostridium sp. CAG:307_30_263, assembly GCA_001916215.1. Classification (GTDB taxonomy): domain Bacteria; phylum Bacillota_I; class Bacilli_A; order Acholeplasmatales; family Anaeroplasmataceae; genus CAG-307. The sequence goes on along the minus strand of MNRZ01000021.1, from coordinate 38,685 downwards.
AGGAATTGGTTATAATGGAATGCCTTATGGATGTGATGATAAGGTTTATCCTTGGGATAATGACAAAAAGGCTGACTCATTAGATACTAAATATCCTTATGTTGTTCATGCTGAGCCAAATGCTATTTTAAATTCGACATCTAATTTGAAGGGCTCTACCTTATATGTAACTTTATTTCCTTGTAATGAATGTGCAAAGCTTGTTATTCAAAGTGGAATTAAACATATAATTTACATGGATGATAAATATCATGATACACCATCAAGTATCGCATCAAGAAGAATGTTTGATAGTGCAAATGTCTCATATACAAAGATGAATCCAATCGAGGTTTTCCTTAAATGCAATTAATCTCTAAAAAGATATGGATAATTTCATTTATTTTATTAATCCCCTATGTCTTTATTTATGTTATATGTTTTCATAGAACAGATAAAGAGGCTTTAATGCCTGGGGGATTATCCAATGTCAATTCATTAATTGAGATTGATTCTGATAATAAAGAAGAAGGATCATTTAATAGCATTTATGTATTAACATTTCCAAATACAACTATTTTACAAAATTGGCTTCTTGGTATTTCAAATGATACTGATACAAGTGATTATTCAGCTTATAATCACCTAACAAGCAAAGAGGAAAGGACAATGGGTTCAATTTCTCACGACTCTTCTGTTATGTATTCTTTAATTTATGCGTATAAAGAAGCTGCTAAGATAGATTCTAATGTCAAATTAGATTATAAACTATCAGGCATTAAAGTTTATTATCGTTCGGTAAATTCTTTATTTAGAGTTGGAGATTTTATTTACAAGATTAATGATTTTGACGTTAATAATGATATAGAAAATTTTGTAAATGCTTATAATACGAAAAAAACAGGTGATTTATTTTATATAATACGTGATGGAGAAGAAAAGTGTATTACCTATCAAAATTTTACGGATGATAACTGGTATACTTTTTATGCTTATTATGATATTAATTATACTACAGCAAGTCCTAGAATAAAGGTAAATTCTGCTACGTCTGGTGGTCCATCGGCAGGTTTACTACAAACCTTATCTATTTTTAATCGCTTAACCACAAATGATTATACTATGGGGCTTAAAATTGCTGGTACAGGTACAATTGATGTTAGTGGCAATGTAGGAGCTATTGGAGCTATTAAACAAAAGGTTATTACTGCAAGTAATAATAACGCTGACATTTTCTTTTGTCCTAAAGCTAATAGTGAAGAAGGAAAATCTGCATATGATTCTTTAAGTTCAAGTAAAAGGAAGAAAATGAAGTTTGTTATTGTTGAAAAATTCTCTGACGCTACAAATTATTTAAAGGAGTTATATGAAGCTACAAACTAAAATTAAGCAAAATAGAAAAGAATATTTAACTGAACTTATAAAACTTCCTTCTAAATTGCGTTTTGAAATATATTTAATATCATTACTTTTTACTTTGTTTTTTATAAGTGCACCTGTTGCAATAATAATTAATTTATATTTATTTGTTGATTATTTTAATTTAGTTTCATTAGGTGTATCTATTATCTTATTTTTAGCCTTTAATATTTATTATTTAATTTTCTTTAGCATACTAAAAAGAAAATTTGAGCATAAATTTTCTTTTAAATATCTTATAATTGATAATATTATTAGAAGCTTTTTGTTATCAACTTTATTATTTTTTATTATTATATTTATTATAAAGGGGCTGGTCATTTGATAGCAATAATTATCGGTGTAATAGTAACAATATTAGACCAAATAACTAAAATAATTGTTCAAAATGTAAAACCAACAGGTTCGAAAAATCCTGGCTTTATTGATTTTAGATTAACCTATAATCAAGGTGCAGCTTTTTCATTTATGGACAATAATACTTTATTTTTAGCAATTTTGAGCTTAGTTGCAAGTGCTTTAATTATCTATATTATTTTAAAATATATACCTTTTAAAACTAAAAAGCTTCTTCATATTTCAATGGGTTTAATTTTAGGTGGCTGTGTTGGTAATTTAATTGATCGTTTTATGACTGTCTTTAAATGGCGAAAAGGTGTTATTGATTTTATTGATGTTTATTTAGGTTCATGGCATTTTCCGGGAACGTTTAACGTAGCAGATTTCTTTTTAGTAACTGGGGTATGCCTAATTATATTAGATATAATCATAGATGAAATAAAAAATCGTAAAAGTACTATTAAAGCCAAGGAACGTTTAAGTGGTGATGATAATGAAAATAATAGTAAATAAAGATATTGAAGGCGAACGTTTAGATAAAGCTGCAGCTTTAAAATCTGGTATTTCTCGTGGAATTATTCAAGAAATGATTGATGATGGTCATGTTTTAGTAAATGGTAAAAGTGAAAAAAATAAATATATTTTAAAACAAAATGATTCTATTGAAATTATTAGACGAAAGCCTAAATCTTTAGAACTTGAAGCTAAGGATTTAAATATTGAAGTAGTATATGAAGATGAAGATGTAGCTGTCGTTTATAAGCCTGAAGGAATGGTTGTTCATCCTGCAAATGGTAATAATGAAGGAACTCTAGTTAATGGCCTTTTATATGAGATGGATTTAAATGATACTATAAATGATGTAAAAAGACCTGGTATTGTTCATCGAATTGATAAGGATACATCTGGTCTTTTGATGATTGCAAAAAATGATTTAGCTTTAAAAAGTTTATCATCTCAACTAAAAGAACATTCGTGTAATAGAATATATGTGGCTTTAGTTTATGGTGAAATTGCCGAAAATAAAGGAAGAATTGAAGCACCTATTGGACGTGATCCTCAAGATAGAAAGAAAATGGCAATTGTTGCTGGTGGCAAAGAAGCTGTTACAAATTTTAAGGTTTTAGAAAGATTCAAAGGCTTTACTTTAATTGAATGTAAGCTTGAAACTGGACGTACCCATCAAATTAGAGTTCATATGAAATATATTGGACATCCTCTCGTAGGCGATAAAGTGTATGGTCCAAAGCGTATTATTGGTGATACAGGACAATTTTTACATGCTAAAACAATAGGCTTTAAACATCCTAGAACAGGAAAATATATGGAATTTTCACATGAATTACCTTCTTATTTTATAGATAAATTAACAGAATTAAGACAAAAATAAGTGCTATGATAAAACTAACTTTTAAGTTGGTTTTATCATAGCTTTTTTTTATAATACTCAGAAATTCAAACAGAAGTATGGGTTTTATTACAAAAAGAGGTTCATAAGAAAGAAAAAAATAATAGATCTAATAATCATATATAATCTTTATATGATAATGATAAAAAGAGGCCGTAATAAACCTCTTTCAATAAGTAAGTTTCACAGCCTCTTTAATTCTTTTTACGAATAATATTACGTCTTTCAAGTTGATATATAATTTTTTCTTTTTCCTTTAATTTTTTTAAATTTTTTTGATATCCTTCAATTAGCTCAGCTTTTTTCTTTTTTTGAAATAAAGATTCATTATCATAATTTGAATTTTTTTGATCTAATGATTGATTTTTTTGAGCATAATCATTTTTAATAGTTTCTTCATTTTGTTTTGCAAGCTTAGCTAACAAAATTTTTTCTTTTTTAAGCTTTAAAACATAATCTTCTTGCTTTTTTATATTATCCTTTTCAATTAAACTATATTTTTTTTCAAGTAAATTTAAATTTATTGCAAAATTTCTTTTCATATTAGTATTATCTTTGATTATGGTACTAATAATATGATTACTATTTTGGTCACAAGCATTAAAAATATCAAAATATTTTTGCTTATTTTTCATCAAAGAAGAATGAGTTTCTTTATTAATAGCTTTAAATCTTGATTCATTCGCATTTAATTTTGCTAAATAATTAAGCTCAATATCATTTAATCTACAAGTGTGTCGCTCTGATTCAAATCTATAGTTTTCGTTATTTGTAATTATTTTTCGTTCAAGATCGTGAATATTTTTTTCAGACCTTTTTTTACGATCATGTTCAATTGCTTGATTTCTTTGAACATCATTTTTGAAAACTAAATTAATACTTTTGGCTTCATTAAAGTAGAAGTTTGAAATTATATTCATCATTTTTGGATATAAGTTTTCAAGGTTTGAATTTAAAATATTTTTAAGCTTTATATAGTTTTTATTAAAATCTTTATAAATAACAAGTAAATCAAATTTAAAGATATTATTTGCATTATTAAGATTAGAGTTGATTTTGTCAATTAACATATTAGCTTTAATGATGGTTTGATTATTAATAATAAAATCGGCATTTTTAATAGTATTAATTTTGTCAAGTTCTAGTTTTTTTAAAGCTTCAATTCGTTTTAATTTATACTCTAGTTTAATTTTTGCCTCGTTAACATTATTGCTCATGTTAATAATTTTATTACTATTTTTAATTAATACCTTAGATTGCTCTTTGATTTTATGTTTTTCTGCAATACTAGTATCTTTAATTAATTCATCATTTGCTGACAATCTAGCATAAATTTCTGTAAGCTGTCTATCATAATCACTTAAAGTTTTTAAAGCTTTAATATAGTTATCATTTATAGATTCAGTTTGTTTGTTATATTTTTCGTTAATTAAAGTTATTTCTTTATCATATTTATTTCCAGCTTCAAAGGCAACTCTATCATTGATTACTTTGCAAATTAAAGATAAGAGATTATCATTAAGAGTAATTATGAAGTGAAGAAATTCATTAATAATGGCATTTAAAACTTTCACATATGCTTCACAATTTGTTAAATGATTTTTTAAATAGTTAGAAGTAGAAAGAACCATATCTAAAATAATATTTTTGTAATTTTTTTCAATATCTGAAATAATTTTTAAAAGTATTTGTAGCAATGAATTATCATAATTTAATTTCTTTAAATTAAGATTATTCTTTTGATTAATTCGTCCTAAATGGGTTTCATTATTTAATTTTTCGATATTATCAAGATATGTATTTGTTTCTTGTTTTTTAATTAAATCTGAATGCTTAATATAATATTGTCTAGAACTTTCGTTAAATTGTTTATCTTCGTTTAAAGTATTTAGGTTTTTTTCAAATAAAGACGTAGAATTGGCTTTTAAGAAGCTATGCTCATTATTACATAATTGAATTTTATGATTTATTAGTTCATTGTTATATTTTACTAAATATTTATTTTTTTCAATATTAAGTATGGCCTTTAAGTCATTAAGTTTACGTTTATTTTCATCGATTTGCTTATGTATTTCATTATTCATTTTATTGACTTCAATTGAATGCATTTTATAATTTGCCTGGTTTTTAGCTTTTAACTTTAAAAAAGACATACTTTGATTTCTTAGGTTTTCCCATATTTGCAATGAATTAATAATTTTGGCTTTATTAATATCAAAAATAAGTCTTTCATTATTAACCTCTTTACTTAAATTATTATCAAGTTTTGCATTATAGCGTTCGTTTTCATTTCTTGCGAAATCAATTTCTAAGCTTGCAACATATTTTTCATATTCTTCATCAAGTTCAATTAGAGCTAATTTATATTTTCTTTGACTATCAAGGAGATATTTCCTAGCTTTTAAATAATTTATTTTATGCTTATATTCAGTTTCATAAAATGTTACATCAATTTTTTTATTTTTATCGAAAAGAAGGAAAGTGTTATATTCTCTTTTTAATTTCCTTTTATATCCTTGATGATGTAATGACTCAGAATTTGATTTAATTAATTTTAAGGCATTATTATATTTTTTTTCTTTATAAAATCTTTCAAGAGCTTGTTCTTGATAAAATTGTTCCATTTTAGCATTATATTTTAGTGTAATTTTATCAATATCATCATCAATAACTTGAAATAGGTCTTGAAGCTCGAGGGATAAATTTTGTTTTATTTTATTGTATTTTTCAGTAATAATGTTAATACTATTTTTCAATGCATCAAGTTCAATTTTGCTTTGAATTTCGTTAAGCTTTCTAATTTCTGCGTATTTTGCAGAAATTTCATTTATTTTTTGATTAAGTTCAACCTCTTTTTTGTAAATAAGAGAATCATTTCTTTTTTTTCTTGATGTAATTTCATCAGTTAAATTTAAAATTGATTGTTTTGAAGTTTGAAGTTGAAAATCAAATTGCTCTAATTCTTTAGTGTGCATATCATTGATAATATAAATTTCTTTTGATATTTTTGCATGATTAATATTATTATTGTCATTACATTGTTTGGCAAATTCATCTTTAGCGATGTTATAATGCTTTGTAATATCAGGCGAGTAGGAAGTGTATCCTAGATTAATAAGATTTTTGTCAATATCAATATTGTTTAAAATATCTCTATTTTTAGTAACCAAGCGAAAGTCTTGATTATTAAGTATTTCGTTTGCTTCAGTTAAATCTTTGCTTTTATTATTTAAATCGTCCGTTATTGAATCAATATTATAATGTAAAACTTGATAGTACATGTTTTTAGAAGAATTAAGTTTTTCTTGAATTTCTTCAAGATTATTACGATATTCCTTTAATGTATGCACAATTTTTTGATTTGTATCATCGAATATATTTGAAAAACTATTTAATTTTATCATCGTTTCTTTATATATTTTTGTTTGATTAAAATCTAATAAATTACATTGGTCCTTATCAGTGAGGGAAGATATGTATTTATTAAGATTTAAATGAAATTCATTTATTATATCGTCAAAATCCATAATATTCCTCCAATTGAAAAAATCTTAATTATATTATATAATTACTTGAAATTAATGTCAAAAGAAAATAGGTGTTATAATGCGATGTAATTTATGTAATTTCTTACTTCTTGATGATGATAAGCTTTTCGTTTGTCCAAATTGTGGTTTAAAAATTAAAAAAAATATTCCTTTTGAGCTTGAAGAAAAAGAAAGATATTTAGCTCATAAATATGATAATAACTATCAAGATTATATGTATAAGCTTACTAATTTTATTGATTTTAAAGACTACGAAATTTTAGATTTCGGGTGTGGTCAATATCCTGTTTTAGATAAACTTTATCCAACAGCACATTTTACTTATTATGATTATTATTTTTATCCTTCTAAAGAATATGACACAAGAAGATATGATATCATTCTTTTAATAGAGGTTATTGAGCATATCAGTGATGTTAAAGGAACACTAGATAAATTGATTTCACTTCTAAAAAGTAATGGACTAATTTATATTCATACAAAATTATATGATGAAAAAACTGATTTTAAAACTTGGTGGTATCAAAGAGATATAACTCATATTTCCTTTTTTCATTTAAATACATTTAGATATATTGCCAAGAAATATAATTTAAAATTAGAACAAATTAATGACTTTATTGTTTTAAAAAAAATTTGATTGAATATAATTAATTGGTGATATTTTTGATAATTCATATTGTACGTGAGCATGAAAGACTTCAAGATATTTTAAAAAATTATAATGTTGAAATAGATGATTTGAAAACAAATAATCTTCATATTACAGATTTTAATCATCTCACTCCAGGAACAAAATTAAGAATTCCAAATTTGAATCAGGAAACAATTCAAATCTTAAATGAAGTAGAACCACTTGTTTCAAATTATTATAAGCCTGATTTTGATGAAAGTAATATTAAAAATGATGGCAAAAAAGTAGACGTTAACGACACTAGTGAGCCTAAAATTAAACCAAGAGGTTTTAATCTTTTCCCACCAAAAGGATTTAATAGTCCCTTTAGAGGCCAAATTTATCCTCATTTTATAAAAAAGAAAAAAAGTGATAATTAGTATGGGTTTTTACTCCTGTTTGTGATAAAATATTGACACGAGGAGTGAAAAATATGAGTTATATTGAAAATTATAATCAATGGAAGGAATATAAAAATTTAGATTCTAGTTTAAAAAAAGAATTAGAAAGTTTATCAGAAGCTGAACTTGAGGATGCTTTTTATATGGATCTTGAATTCGGTACAGGTGGTTTAAGAGGAATTTTAGGCGTTGGTACTAACCGTATGAATATATATACTGTACGTCGTGCTACGAAGGCTTTTGGTACATATTTATTATCTAAGTCAAAGGCTAAAGAAAGAGGAATATGTATTTCTCATGATAATAGATATATGTCACGTGAGTTTGCCATAACTAGTGCCAAGGTTTTAACAAAGATGGGTTTTAGAGTTTATTTATTTGAAGATTTAAGACCTACGCCTGAACTATCATATAGTGTAAGGAGTAAGCATGCAATTGCTGGTATTATGATTACTGCATCTCATAATCCTAAGGAATATAATGGTTATAAAATTTATGATGAGTATGGTTGTCAGCTTCTTCCTGATGAGGCAAATAAAGTAATTGATGAAATAGCAAAAATTAAAGATATTTTCTCAGTTGAAGAATCTGATAATATGAATAATATTGAAATTATGGGACAAAAAATGGATAAAGAATATGTTGATAACATTAAGACTATTTGCTTAAATCCTAACCTACCCAAAAATTTTAAGGTTACATATACACCACTTCATGGAACCGGTCAGGTATTTTTTCCTAATGTGCTAAAAGATTTAGGGTATGATATTAATCCTGTTATGTGTCAAATGACTAAAGATCCTGATTTTAGCGGTGTTAAGACCTCAAATCCTGAAAATAAGGAAGCTTATGATGAATCGATTACATATGCAAAGGAAATTGGTGCTAAATTATGTCTTGCAACTGATCCTGATGCTGACCGTCTAGGCGTTGCTGTTCTACATAATGGCGAATATATTCTATTAACTGGTAATCAAAGTGCAACTGTTATTTTTAATTATATTGTAAATGAGCATTTAAAACGTCATGAAGATTTATCAAATGATTATTTATTTACAACGGTTGTATCAGGAAGATTATGTACTTTAATTGCTAAAAGACATGGTATTAAGGTTGAAACAACACTAACAGGCTTTAAATATATCGGTGATAAAGCTCGTCAAATAGAAGGTAAAGGTCATTATCTTTTTGGTTATGAGGAATCTTATGGCTGTTTAATTAAAGATAGTGTTCGTGATAAGGATTCCTTACAGGCTTGTATAATGCTTTGTGAGGCAGCTGCTTATTACTATACACAAGGTAAAGATTTATATGATGTTTTACTTGATATCTATAAAGAATATGGGTATACAATTGAAGATATTTCTAATATTGGTCTAAAGGGTATTGAAGGTAAAAAGAAGATAAATCAGATTATGGATTACTTTAGAAATAATGAAATTTCATTAAATAATTATGAAATTCTTGTAAAAGAGGATATGAAGCTTGGTACAATTTATAATTTAAAGACAAAAGAAACACAAAAAAATCCTCTACCTGAATCAAATGTTATCAAATATCATTTAAATAATGATTGTTGGTTTGTTTTGAGACCAAGTGGTACTGAACCAAAGCTTAAAGTTTATTATGGAATTACGGGAAGCTCTGAGGAAGATGCTAGGGCTAAACTTTCTAGTTTAAAAGAGCAGGTTCTTACAATTATTAACCAAATTTAACTTAAAATTCTAGCTTTTTGCTAGATTTTTTTTATGAATGTATTTTTTTTCTTTTCTTTTTGAAGAAATATGGTAAAATATAAACGTAATAGCGTTGAAATAGATAAGTAAAATCTTAAAAAATAGAGATCTGGGATGGTGGAAGCCAGAACTAAGATTTGAAGCTACTATGGAGCTAATCGTTAGTCCGCGTTAAGGATATCGAGTGCAGTATATTATACTGAACTAAGGTGGTACCACGGATATAATTTCGTCCTTAGATTTAAGGACTTTTTTTGTTTATAAGGAGATTTTTAGTATGAAAAATTTAAAAAGCTATGAAATTAGACAAATGTGGCTTGATTTTTTTAAATCAAAAGGTCATAGTGTAGAAAAGAGTGCCTCATTAATTCCACAAAATGATCCGACCCTTTTATGGACCAATGCTGGTGTAAGCCCGCTAAAGAAATATTTTGATGGTTCTGTAATTCCTTCAAACCCAAGAATTACAAATGCTCAAAAATGTATTCGTACAAATGATATTGAAAATGTAGGAAAAACGGCAAGACATCATACATTCTTTGAAATGATGGGAAATTTTTCGATTGGTGATTATTTTAGAAACGAGGTTTTACCTTGGGCATTTGAACTTTTAACAAGCGAAAAATGGTTTGGAATGGACAAAAACAAGCTATATATTACTTATTATCCTAATGACCATGAAACTCGTGATTTATGGATTAAATGTGGTATGAGCCCTGATCATTTAATTCCTCTTGAGGATAATTTCTGGGAAATTGGTGAAGGCCCATGTGGTCCTGATACTGAAATATTTTACGATCGTGGCGAGGCCTATGATAAACGTGGTAAGGAGTTAATCGAGAATGATATTGAAAATGATCGTTTTATCGAGATTTGGAATATCGTATTCTCCCAATATAATTCAAAGCCAGGTGTTCCTCGTGAGGAGTATAAGGAGCTTCCTCATAAGAATATTGATACTGGTTCAGGTCTTGAAAGATTATGTTGTGTTATGCAGGGCGTAGATACAAACTATGATACTGATTTATTTAAGCCATTAATAAATAAAATAGAAGAGATTTCTGGTGTTAAATATGAAGGACAAATGGCCTTCAAGGTTATTGCTGACCATGTAAGAACAGTAACATTTGCTGTAGCTGATGGTGCTACAATGTCAAATGAAGGAAGAGGCTACGTATTAAGAAGAGTATTACGTCGTGCAACTAAGTATGCTAAAAAGCTTGGTATTAATAAGCCATTTATGGCATCTCTTGTTGATGTTGTAATTCAAATTATGGATCCATTCTATCCATATTTACATGAAAAGGTTGGCGTTATTAAGGAAATTATTACTCGTGAGGAGTATAAGTTCCTTGAAACTATTAACCAAGGTGAAAAGCGCTTTAATGAAATTGCAAGCAAGTCAGATGTTATTTCTGGTGATGATGCCTTCTTACTTTATGATACATATGGCTTCCCATATGAGCTAACTGAAGAATATGCTGAGGAATTAGGTAAGCATGTTGATGAGGAAGGCTTTAAGGCCGCAATGAAGGCTCAAAAGGAGCGTGCAAGAGCTTCACGTAAGGATATCGCTTCAATGAAGGGTCAAAATGAAGCCTTTATGCAATTTAAGGAAAAATCTGAATTTATCGGCTATGATACACTTTCTTGTCAGGCTAAGGTAATTGGTGTATTTGATAACGCTGTTGTCCTTGATAAAACACCATTCTATGCCTTTTCAGGTGGTCAGCTTTGCGATAAGGGTACTATTAATGGTATTGAGGTATTAGACGTTGTTAAGATGCCTAATGGCCAACATATCCATACTCTTAAGGAAAATGATTTAAAAGTTGGCGATATTGTAAGCGCTGAGGTCGATGAAAATAACCGTGTTTTAACAATGAAGAATCACTCATCAGCTCACCTATTCCAAGCAGCCCTACAGCATTTATTTGGTAATCATATTCACCAACAGGGCTCACAGGTATCTAATAGCTATATGCGCTTTGATTTTAACAATTATAATGCTTTAACTGATGATGATATTGCATCAATTGAGGATTTAGTTAACCAATATATTAAGGAAGCGCATCCAGTTGTAACTCATGTCCTTCCAATTGAAGAGGCTAAAAAGCTAGATGCTATGGCTTTATTTGATGATAAATATGGTGACCTAGTAAGAGTTGTTGATATGGAGGTTTCAAAGGAATTCTGTGCTGGTACTCATGTAAAGAATACTAAAGATATTGTAAACTTTGAAATTAACTCAATTGAATCAATTGGTTCAGGTATTTATCGTTGTCTTGCAACAACAGGAAATGATTCTCATGTTTTATTACTTCAAAATGAAGCTAATCTATTAAATGAAATTGAAACTCTAAGAAGCAAGGGCAATGCCATTGTAGCTAAAGCTCATGATGAAGGCATTAAGCTAAGCTTTAAGGATGATTTCAAGACTAAATATAGCTTTGGATATCGTTCAATTCTAGAGCTTAAGGAGCATATTAAGGCTTTATCTAACCAGGTTAAGGCTCTAGATAAGCAATATCAAGGACTTAAGAGCCAAAATGCTTTAAATGATCTCGATAGCTATCAAAATCAAATTGAAAATAACTGCTTATTCATTAAGGAAAATAATCCTGATATTAATGTCCTTAAGGATTTAGCATCAGCTCTTCAAAATAAATATAGTCTAAAGCTTGTATTTATTAGCTCAGTTAATAATGATAAGGTAACATTTATTGCTAAAACCGATAAGAGCGTTAACGCTTCTAATTTAGTTAAGGCTGCTGCCCAAATTTGTGATGGTAACGGAGGAGGAAAGCCAGATCTAGCTCAGGCTGGTGGTAAAAATCCTCTTAAGGTTGATGAAGCAATTTTAGCTGTAAAAGGTTTAATTTAATGAAATATTTAGGATTAGATTTAGGCTCAAGAACACTAGGCCTTGCCATATCAGATGCCCTTGGTATGTTTGCAAGAGCCTATGATACCTTGAGATTTGAAGATGATGATTATGATTATGCGATTAATGAAACCATTAATATTTGTAAAAAAGAGGGCATAAATGAAATAGTTTTAGGAAATCCTAAGCATATGAATGGTGATGAAGGAATTAGATCCCAAATTAGCTATGATTTTAAAAAGAAAATCGAGGAAAAATCAGATATTAAAGTGCATCTTCTTGATGAACGTCTTACAACTGTTAGAGTTGATAAGGCTATGATTATGGGTAATATGTCAAGACAAAAGCGTCATCAAAAGAAGGATGAAATGGCTGCGGTAGTCATTTTACAGGATTTTTTAGATAGTAAACATTAGGAGGAATAAAATGGAAGACAGAACATTAACAATTACAACAGATAGTGGTGAAGAAATTCTTTGCGAAATTTTATTTACAACTCATTCTGAGGAATTTAACAAGGATTATGTAGTATTCGTTGAAAAGGGGACAAATACGGCATCAGCTGCAATTTATAATGCAAATGATAAAGGTGAGGGTAAACTTACGCAAATTACTTCAGAAGAAGAATGGACAATGCTTGAAGAAATGCTTGATGATTATTACAACAATCAAGAAAATGGCTGTGGTGGTTCATGCGAATCTTGCAGCGGTTGTGATGAGACAATTGAGGACTAATTATGAGTCTTGAACTTGAAGAAGAAACCTTAAAAAAGATGTGTAATTTACATTTTCCTGAATATGTACTTAAAATGAGGCAATATGCTAAAGAAAATAATGTACCCATTATTCAGGATGAGGGTTTGTCCTTTTTAATTTCAATGATTAGAATTAAGCATCCACAAAATATTTTGGAAATTGGAACTGCTATTGGTTATTCAGGTGCTATGATGGCACTTAATTCTAATGCTTTTATTACAACTTTAGAGCGTGATCCTGTAATGCATGAAGAGTCAGTAAAAAATATTGAAGCTTTAGACCTTAAAAGTAAAGTTAGATTAATTTATAAGGATGCTTTAGAGGCTTTATCTGATGTAAATGATAGAAAATATGATTTAATATTTATTGATGCAGCTAAAGCTCAATATACTAATTTTTTTAATTTGTATTCACCATTGCTTTCAGATGATGGTATCATCATAACTGATAATATGCTTTTTCATGGTGTGAAAATAGAAGATGCTAAGTCAAGATCACTTAGAGGATTAATTAGAAAATTAAATAATTATACTGATTTTTTACTAAATAATCCCCTATATGATACAACTATTTTTAATCTTGGTGATGGAATGGCTCTTACATCAAAACGACACTAGGACTTGTTTATGAAGCATTAATGGACTATAATATAGATAGAGAGTTATGAGAAAGAGGAAATATGAATATTTTGTTTTATTTAATACCAAAGGCTCAAATTTGCTACTTGTATGAAGATTACACAATAAGACAAGCTCTTGAGGTATTAAGTCAAAAAAGGTTTTCAGTAGTGCCTATAATATCAAGAGATGGTGATTATAAAGGCTCTATATCAGAAGGTGATATTTTATATGCTATTAAGGATACGCCAAACTTTGATATAAAAGTAGCTGAAAAATCTAAAATTTGTGAAATTAAAAGATTAAGAAGTTATCAGGCTATTAATATTAATGCTGATATTAATGATTTAATTTTATTATCTCTTGACCAAAATTTTGTTCCAGTTGTAGATGATAGAAATAAATTTATAGGTATAGTAACAAGAAAGGATATTATTAAGTCTTTTCTAAAAAATAAGGAGGAATAGAATGAAAATTGCAGTAGTAGGCTGTGGCTCAATGGGATGCTACTTTGGTGCCAAATTATCTAAAAAAAATGAGGTAATTTATATTGATGCCTTTCAAAAATCTATTGACAGCTTAAATCAAAATGGAATAACTCTAAAAGAAGGAGATAAGGAAGAATCTTATGTTGCACCAGCATTTTTAGCTGGTAAATATAAAGGAAGTGTTGATTTAGTATTACTTTTTGTTAAGTCAACCCAAAATATTGCTGCCTTGTCTCAAAACGAAACACTATTTAATGAGCATACAATTGTTATGTCTTTACAAAATGGTTTTGGAATTGAACGCGAAATTTCAAGATACGTTTCTCCTGAAAACATTATTGTTGGAAATACCGCAATTAATTGTGTTAAAGAAGATATTGGGGTTGTAAAGCTTGCTAATGGTGGAATAACAATTTTAGGTTCACTTGTAGATAATAAAAAGTTAGCACTTACTGGAAAGGTATTATTAAATCAGGCTGGCTTTGAAACAGAAGTAAGTGATGATATTAGACGTGTAATTTGGGAAAATGCATTTGTCAACGTAACGCTTAATCCTTTAACTGCTTTATTTAATTGCAAAACTAAGGTTTGTTATGAAAACAAAAACATTTGGGCTTTAGTTGAAAGCATTGCTAATGAAACTCTAGAGGTAGCTAAGCTTGATGGCTACAATTTTGATTCAGAAAAGATTTTAGAACAAATAAGAAATATTTGTATTAATTTTGGAAAGGGTTATACACCAATGTATCAGGATGTAAAAAACAAGCGCTTTACTGAAATTGAAAAATTAAATGGTCAAATCGTAAATTTAGCATATAAATACAAAATGGATGCACCTAACAATGAATTTGTTTTGAATGCTATAAAAGCAATTGAAAGATTGTATTAATTAAAGTGAGGCATTATTGCCTTGCTTTTTAATATGTTAAGATTAATTCCCATCATTGCCATAGTTGTAATTAGGCTTGAACCCCCATATGAAAGAAAAGGTAAGGTTACACCTGTTACCGGAAGAAGACCGGTTACAACCCCCATATTAATAAAAGCTTGAACAAAAATAAGGGTTGTAAAACCAAATAGAATATTCTTAGAAAATATATCTTCACATTTCATCGCACCATAGTAGCCGATCACTATAAGAATAGTAAAAGAGGCAATTACAATTAGGCCTCCAATTAATCCTAATTCTTCTACAATAATTGCGAAAATAAAATCGGTCTGAGGTTCAGGCAAAAAATAAAATTTTTGATGGCTTTTAAAAAGTCCATGTCCAAATAATCCGGCTGGACTTATAGCATATAATGATTGAATACTTTGAAATCCCGTACCTAAAGGATCAGACCAAGGATTTAAATAGGATGTTATTCTATCAAGTCTGTAGCTTGCAGTTAGGATTAATATAACAATTCCAATTCCTGAAAGAATAACTCCTAATATTAAATATCTTATTTTTACTAAATCCTTAAACATCATAATTAAAATAGTTAGTGTTAGAATAAATCCAGAACCAAAATCAGGTTCAAGCATAATAAGCCCAAAAATGAAAAGAAGAAGTATTAAATATAAAAAAAGGTTTTTTTCTTTTTTAAATGAACCTTCATTTGCATCTAGATATTTTGAGGTAAAAATAATCATCGCTATTTTGGCAATTTCTGAGGGCTGAAATGATAATTCATTTATTCCAATCCAGCTTCTAGCACCATTTTTACACATGCCAATGAATGGAATTAGAACTGTAATTAATAATAAAATTGTTACAATAAGGATTTTATTAGCATGTTTTTTAAGAATTTTATAATCAAATTTTAAACAAATTATAAAAATAATGAGTGAAATTGCTGTAAATATTAGCTGTCTTATGAGATAATAGTATTGGTTATTTGTTATATATTCTGCCCAAATCATTGATGAACTATAAATCATAAGATTTCCTAAGAATAATAAGAATATAATAGTAAATATATATAATTTTGTTTTCACATTCATCACCTATTATTATATATATTAAAAAAAATTAAAAATATAAGTGAGGTTACATTATGAAAAAAGTAATATTAGGTTTATCAGGAGGAGTTGATTCCTCTGTAAGTGCATATTTATTAAAAAAAGCAGGATATGATGTAACCTGTGCCTTTATGCGTAATTGGGATTCTGCTTTAAACAATGATTATTTAGGTAATCCCACTGTTAATGATAATGTGTGTCCTCAGGAAGTTGATTATCAAGATGCAGTAGAGGTTGCACGTGAACTTAATTTAGAATGTCTAAGAATAGATTTTATTGAAGAATATTGGAATGAAGTCTTTACTTATTTTTTAAATGAATATAAAAAAGGTAGAACTCCTAATCCGGATATTATGTGTAATAAAAATATAAAATTTAAGGCTTTTTTAAATTTCGCAATGAAGCAAAATGCTGATTATATTGCTATGGGTCACTATGCTAAGGTTAGACATGATGAGAATATGAGTTACTTATTAAGAGCACATGACAACAATAAGGACCAAACTTATTTCTTATGTATGCTAAGTCAAGCTCAATTAAGAAGAAGTTTATTTCCTCTTGGTGATATTGATAAACCTGAGGTTAGAAGAATTGCTCATGAATTAAATCTAAAAACGAAGGATAAAAAAGATTCAACGGGTATTTGCTTTATTGGAGAACGTAATTTTAAACAATTTCTAAAAAATTATCTACCAGCTAAGCCTGGAAATATGGTTACACTTAATGGTAAAGTGGTAGCTAAGCATGATGGCTTAATGTATTATACAATTGGCCAAAGAAAAGGCTTAGATATCGGAGGACTAAAAGATTTTGATAATAGTCCATGGTTTGTAATTGGAAAAAATCTTGAAAAAAATGAATTAATTGTTGGTCAAGGCTATGAAAATGAAATGCTTTATTCAACTAGCTGTACGGCAACAGATTTAAATGAAATATCTATTCCGCTTGTTGAAGATAAAATTTATCAGGCAAAATTTAGATATCGTGATAAAGATCATCCTGTCAAGGTTAAAAAGTATGATAATCATATTGAAGTTATTTTCCAAGAACCAATCAGGGCATGTACGCCAGGTCAAGCTGTTGTATTCTATGATAATGAATTCTGCCTTGGTGGAGCAATTATTGAGAATGCTTATTATAATGGTGTTAAACGACAATACTAAAAGGAGTCTTAGACTTCTTTTTTTTAAATTTAATACATAAATATTATTGGTGATACTATCGAAATTTTACTTGCAGGTGGTTTCTCAGGCGGTCATATAATACCATTAATTAGATTGGCTAAATATTTAAAAGAAAAAGATAATACTATTAAAATATCATATTTAGGCTTTGAAGGTTATTTAGAAGAAAGATTAGCAAAAGAAAATGGAATTAATTTTATTGGCCTTAAACGAGAGAAAAATAGATTTTTATTCTTCTTTGATAAAAAAGTTTTACAGTCAATTTTAAATTTAAAGTTTAAACCTGATTTAATTATATCAACAGGAGGAGGACATTCATATCATATTTTAAAATATTCTAAAAAGAAAAAAATACCTTATTACTTGCTTGAAGAAAATGTCAAAATGGGTTTAGTAAATAAATTATTTCTTCACTCTTCAATAAACTTATTTTCTCCTTTTAAGTTTAAAACTAGAAAAGCCATTCATGCAGCTCATCCATCAACACTTATTAATGTTAAAACAGCCAAAACAGAATATGATTTCTTATTTTTGGGTGGAAGTCTAGGTAGTGATATAATTGCTAAGCTTGCAATAAAAATGCGTAATATGCCATATAAAAGTGTTTTAATTTGTGGCAAGAAAAAAGAAAAATATCTTAAATATCAAAATAAAAATTTAAAAATTTTAGATTTTGTTGAACTCGAAGATTATTATGCATCATCAGATATAGTCGTTACAAGAGCAGGATCGTCAACCTTATTTGAGCTTTTAGCTTATAATAAGAAAATGATTATAATTCCTTCTAAAAAGACAAGAGGTAATCATCAGGTATTAAATGCAGAATTTTTTCAAAATAATGATTTAGGAATATATTTTGATGAGACAAGTGTAAATCTAAATACTTTAATTGAAATCTCAAAATATAATTTTGATAAAATTACACTATCTCAAAAAAAGTTTTTAAATACTTTGAGTATTTTGCCATATGAAAAAATTATTAGAAAAGCTTAATAAAAATAAAATAACATATAGTAAAACAGCTGATTTTAAAGATGTATCATATATAAAACTTCAACATGATATATCTTTATTAATTAAACCCCAATCAATAAAAAAATTAATTATAACAATTAAATTACTTAATCAGTTTAATATGTCATATGCTTTTATTAGTAAAGCAACCAATTCTTATTTAATAGATAACAAAATTGTTTTAATTAGTTTAATGAACTTAAAAAAAAGGAATTATGTGTTCGGTAATAAAATTTTTGTTTCTGGAAATCAAACAATGGCATATCTAGCAAGATATTATGCTAAAAAGAATATTAAAAGCTTTTTAGGGGGAACCCTTATTCCAGGTACTATTGGTGCAGGGGTTTATGGGAAAGCTGGTATTAAAAATATTAATATTACAAAATATTTAAAAAAAATAATTGTTCTAAATCTTGATAATTTAAAAATCGAAAAAATTTTTAAAGAAAAAATAAATTTTTCATATCGAAGTAGTGATATTAAAAATAAAATTATTTTATTTCTTGAATTTAAAAAAGCTAGTGATGATAAAAGCATTGATTTTTATAAATATTTAACTCAATATAGAACTAATCAGCCTAAATTAAAATCACTTGGTTCAACTTTTAAAAATAATTCATTATATCAAGCCGGTAAACTACTTGATAAGCACGGCTTAAAAGGAGTAAAATACAAAAATTTTGAGATATCAACTGAGCATGCGAATTTTATAATAGTAAACGGTGATGTTAAATCAGAAGACCTTTATATGTTTATAGTATTAATTCAAATCTGGATTTATGTAAAGTGTGGAATAGTTATTGAACCAGAAATTAATAGACTAAAAAAATATCCTTAAGCAAAATGAAAAGTTCTATAAATTTTCCTTAATTCATCTTGAAAATTGTTATCTTCTAATGTAAAATATTAAGTGATAAATTTAACGATTTTTTTGTCGAAATTGTTTTTAAGGAGGTATTATTATGCTTTTTGGAGATGAAGATACATTATCTTTAAAGCCTATTATAAAAGTTATTGGTGTTGGTGGTGCTGGTGGTAATGCGGTTGATCGTATGATTGATTATGATGTACGTGGTGTTGAATTTGTTGCAGTTAACACAGATGCTCAGGATTTAAAGACATCAAAAGCAGATACAAGAGTTATTATTGGTAGAAATTCAACAAGAGGACTTGGTGCTGGTGCTAAGCCTGAGGTTGGTAGAAATGCTGCTCTTGAGGATGAAGATTCTATAAGAGAGGTTGTTAAGGATGCTAATATGGTTTTTATTGCCTGTGGAATGGGTGGTGGAACTGGAACTGGAGCTGCACCCGTAATTGCAAGAGTATGTAAGGAATCTGGATGTTTAACAGTTGGTATAGTAACTAAACCTTTCTTTTTTGAGGGTCCTGAAAGAATGAATAATGCAGTCGCAGGTCTTGAGGAATTAAAGAAATTTGTTGATGCCTTAATTGTTATTCCTAATCAAAGATTATTTTCAATTATTGATCCAGGTACGCCAATGCTTCAGGCGTTCCGTGAGGTTGATGATATTCTAAGACAAGGTGTTCAAGGTATTTCGGAAATTGTTAATTTCCAAGGCTTAATTAATATCGATTTTGCAGATATTAAAACAGTTATGAAGGATTCTGGTGCCGCCTTAATGGGTATTGGTGTTGGATCTGGTCCAAATCGTGCCGTTGAAGCTGCAAGAAATGCAATTCATTCTAATTTGCTTGAAGTTTCAATTGATGGTGCAACAACAGCTATAGTTAATATTGCTTCAGCTGAACAAATCGCTTTAACTGAAACAGAAGCCATTCTATCAGAAATCAGAAACAATTGTGATAAGAATTTAAATGTTATTTATGGTGCTTATATCAATAATGATTTAGGTGAAGAAATAGTTGTAACAATTATTGCAACTGGATATGAATTAAAAGCGAAAGAAAATGGTATTGAAAACTTAGCATCTGAAATTTTCCAAAATATGTCTGATGAAAATATCGATTTTAGACGTTCTATTCAAGATGAAATTGATGAAAATAATGCAGATGTTTCAGAAGAGGAAGATTCAATTGACCATTTATTTAAAAATAAACGCTATGAAAGAATGGAGAAAAAACGTATAAAAGAAGAAGCTAAGGCTCAAAAAAAGAAGGAAAAAGAAGAAAAGAAAAATCCTTCAAGTTCTTCTAAAACAAAAATTTCTTTACCTGATTGGCTAACTAAATAATTAAAAGCTCAAGGTTTCAAAAAATAGACCTTGAGTTTTTTAAATCTTATAAAATGCTATAAAAAAATAAAAAACCAGAAGTACTGGTTCTCTAATTAAATTCTAATAATACTTGAAATTAGGTTTTCATTATGCTAGCATATGCTTATAGCCTTAATATTTTTTTTGGCAGCAGATACAGGATTCGAACCTGTGCATGACGGAGTCAGAGTCCGTAGCCTTACCGCTTGGCTAATCTGCTATGCTTATATATTATACTAAATATAAATTTCAAATTCAAGATATATTTTCATATTGGAGGTTAAAATGACAGATATTATTAAATATAGACAAGATTTACATCAAATCCCCGAATTAGGTTTTAATGAATATAAAACACAAGAGTATATATTAAATATTATTAAGAATTATAATTGTAAAATTGAAATAATTAAAACAGGAATTTTATGCTTTTTTGATAATAATGCTAATAAAACAATAGGTTTTAGAACGGATATGGATGCTCTAATGATTGAAGAAAAGAACGATATTCCTTTTAAATCAATTCATAAAGGCATTATGCATGCTTGTGGTCATGATGGTCATATGGCAATGATGCTTAGTCTTGCAGGATACTTAAACGAACATTATAAAGAATACGATAAAAACTTTTTATTAATTTTTCAACCATCAGAAGAAGAAAATTGTGGGGCTAAAACGATTTTAGCAACTAACTTTATTAAAAAGTATAATGTTAAGGCTCTTTTTGGCTTTCATGTTTGGCCAAATTTAGAAGCAGGTCAAATTTATACAAGATCTAATGAATTAATGGCCAAAAGCGCCGAAGTTAATATCGAAATAATTGGCCATGCCGCTCATGTTGCAAATGAAGATAAGGGAATTGATTCCCTTCTTGTTGCATCAAAATATCTTCTTGATATTTATGATAAAGAGCATGCTTATGATGAAAAAATTTATCGTCTTTTAAAATGTGGTAAATTAGAATCTGGTACTGCAAGAAATATTATTTCTGGTAAAACTAAAATGTATATCACCTTAAGGGCATATCAAAATGATGTTTATGAATCATTAAAAAAAATGCTCTTTGATGAAGCTAAAAAATATGAAGCTGAATATAAGGTTAAATTTGTAATTGATATTAATGAGGGATATGAAGCGGTAATAAATGATGAGAAATTAGTAAAAAAAGTTGAAACTCATGTTTTAACTAAAGGCTATAAGTTAAATATATTAAATAAGCCCGTTTTACAAGCAGAAGATTTTGGTTGTTATACGAAATATGTTCCAGCTGTATTTTTCTTTTTAGGACTAGGAAAAACAGAAGCTTTACACACTGATCATTTTAATTTTGACAGTTCACTTTTAGAAAATGGTCTTAATTTTTATAAAATGCTTTTAGACCTTGAAATATAACTTTTATTTGACGTTAAAATATGTTATACTTTAATAAGTAGAAATGAGGTTTATTTAATTATGGTTTCTAGACATAAAAGCCGTGAGATGGCTATCCAATTATTATATAATGTAGATTTTATGTAGATTACTTTAGATGAAGCAAAGGCTTCAATTGAAAATGTATCAGATGATGCACTTTCCTTTGCAGCTCATGTTCTTTATGATAAAGTCAATATTGATAAAATTATTGAAGAATCACTTGAAAATTATCATATTAATAGATTAAATTCAGTTGATCTTCAAATTATTAGACTAGCTGTATATGAAATGAAAAGTGGCGAGGCAAAAGCTGTTGTCATTAATGAAGCACTTGAACTAACCAAAGAGTATACAGACACAGGAGATAAAAAGGCAGTTCGTTTTAATAATAAACTATTAGATAAAATTGCTAACAAGATTTATCAAAATTAAATCTAAATAATTGGCTCTAATGGAGGATATATGGAAGAAAGGTATTTGACAGTAAGTGCATTAACAAAATATATTAAGTATAAGTTTGATAATGATTTCCATCTTACTGATGTCTTACTTGAAGGTGAGATATCAAACTTTAAGCATCATTCAAGGGGCCATTTTTATTTTACCCTAAAGGATGATAATGCTCAAATTACCGCAATGATGTTTCAATCATATGCATCAAAGGTGAAATTTGAACCTCAAGATGGAATGAAGGTATATGTAAGAGGTACTGTTACGGTATATGAGGCCTCTGGTGTATACCAAATTGTCGTAAAAGAAATGAAATCAGATGGTGTAGGTGATTTATACCTTGCTTATGAAAAATTAAAGAAGGAACTTCAGGAAGCTGGATATTTTAATATTGATCACAAAAGAAATATTCCAAGA
This sequence comes from Clostridium sp. CAG:307_30_263, assembly GCA_001916215.1. Lineage (GTDB taxonomy): Bacteria > Bacillota_I > Bacilli_A > Acholeplasmatales > Anaeroplasmataceae > CAG-307. Next base: position 15,721 of record MNRZ01000021.1, on the reverse strand, counting down.
CTTCCTAAGGTTGTTGGTGTTATTACATCGCCAACAGGAGCAGCTATTCATGATATTATTAACACGATTGGAAGAAGATATCCTTTGTGTAAGATAATTTTATATCCGGCCTTAGTTCAGGGCGAAGGAGCAAAGGAATCAATTGTAAAGCAAATTACGCAAGCTAATATTGATGGTCTTTGTGATGTAATTATTTGCGGACGTGGCGGAGGATCAATTGAAGATTTATGGGCTTTCAATGAAAAGATAGTTGCGATGGCTATTTATAATTCAGAAATCCCTATTATATCAGCTGTAGGACATGAGGTTGATTTTACGATTGCTGATTTTGTTGCTGACAAAAGAGCTGCAACACCTACAGCAGCTGCTGAAATTGCAACTCCATCAGTTGATAATTTAAAAGAGTATATAACTCAGTCAGTTGGAAGAATTACTCATAATATTGGCGTTATTTTGAATGATAAAAAAACACAAATAATGCATTTAGATAGAAGTCTTGATAATTTAAAACCAACCGCAAAGCTTCAAAATATGCGTAAAGAGCTTGATTTTTATTTAAAGCGTTTAAATATGCTTATATCAAATCAGCTTAATGACCGTCTAAATCATTATCATTTATTAAATGAAAAATTAAAAGCTTTATCCCCTCTTACGATAATGGATAAAGGCTATAGTATTCCTTATTTAGATGGTAAGGTTGTACGAAGTGTAAAAATGGTACATGAAAATGATGATATATCCCTTTCATTAAACGATGGTAAAATAAATTGTAAGGTTATAGGAGTTGAGGAAAATGGAAAATAATGAGAAGAGCTTTGAAGAATTAATTAGTGATTTTGAAAATGTTATCCGTAATTTGGAAAATAAAAATATTTCACTTGATGACGCTGTCAAAAATTATACCTTAGGTATTGAACTATCTAAAAAGTGTTATGATATACTTGATAAAAATGAAAAACTTGTAACTTTAAAAATGACGGAAAATGGCTTAGAAAATTTCGATAGTAAGGGTGATTAGTATGGACTTGAATTCCATAGAAAATCCACATTTTTTAGAGGATTTGAATAATAAGGAATTAAAAAAATTATGTGAAGAAATTAGAACATTTTTAATTCAAAATATTTCTAAAACTGGAGGACATTTAGCTTCTAATTTGGGTGTTGTTGAATTAACAGTTGGTCTTCATAAGGTATTTAATGATGAAAATGATAAAATAATATTTGATGTTGGTCATCAGGCATACACTCATAAAATTTTAACGGGAAGAGCTAAAGACTTTAAAACATTAAGACAAACTAATGGTCTTAATGGTTTTACTAATTATGATGAATCAAAATATGATTGTTGGGAATCGGGGCATAGTTCTAATTCAATTTCCGCACAAGCTGGTTTTTTACTTGCTAAAAAAGAAGGTAAACCAATTAATGATGTAATATCTGTAATAGGTGATTCATCAATTGCTAATGGCATGGCATTTGAAGGTCTAAATTTTGTTAGTACAATTGAGGGCGTAAGACCAATTATTATCTTAAACGATAATAAAATGGGAATTTCTAAAAGCGTAGGAGCTACTGCTAAGCTTTTTAATGTGATGCGATCAACAAAGTTTTATAGATATCTTAAAAAAGCTTTAATTACAATAAATCCTCCTTTTATTGTTAGAAAATTTCATCAAATTAAAAGAGGAATTAAGAGCTTAATTCAATCTGATAATATGTTTGAAGACATTGGCTTTGATTATTATGGGCCATATGATGGTAATGATATTAAGACCGTAATTAAGATTCTTGAAAGAGTTAAAAAATCTAAAAAGCCTTGCCTTGTTCATTTTATTACTAAAAAAGGTCTTGGTTATTCAAATGCTGAGGATGATGAGCTTGGTACTTATCATGGAATAGGGCCATTTAATGTTCAAACAGGAAAGCCTTTAAAGATATATAAAGAAAATGAATATTCTTATAGTGAAATTATCGCCAAAGGGCTAATTGATATAAGAAAAAATGAAAAAATAATTGTTATTAATCCGGCTACAATGGTAGGTAATCGACTTAATAAATTTCAAAAATTATATCCTGACTCTATTTATGATGTTGGAATTGCTGAAGAACATGCGGCTACAATGGCGGGTGCTTTAGCTTTAAATAATGTACCTGTTGCCCTTTTAATGTATTCTACTTTTGCTCAACGTGCTTATGATCAAATTCTTAACGATATAGCTAGAAGAAATTTACCAGTTGTAATTGGACTTGACCGCTCGGGTCTTGTTGCAGAAGATGGTTCAACACATCAGGGAATATATGATATTGCTGCTTTAAAATCAATGCCAAACATGAAAATATGTATGGGAAAAGACCTTGCAGAAGCGAAAGCATTAATAAAATATGCTTTTCACTTAAAATCACCAATTGTTGTTAGATATCCTAAACTAAATGAAGAATATAGAGCAGATGTTGAAATTACCTCTTCAAATTGGGAGAAGATTCGAATTGGAAATAAGGCAGTTATTATAACTTATGGGCCTGATGTTTTAAGGATAAATAAATTAATTGAAGAAAATAATCTTGATATTACATTAATAAATGCACGATTCATTAATCCTATTGATTTAAAGATGCTTAATGAGATACTTGGTTATAATATTCCTGTTTATGTTATTGAGCAAGTTGTTTTAGATGGATCTCTTGGTGAAACTATTGCTAGAATTATGGCATCTAAACAAATAAATTTACCATTGAATTTAATCTCTATACCCACAAATTCTTATATACCTCAAGCATCTTTAGCTGATTTACTTAAAATGTTTAAGCTTGATAACGAATCATTGCTTAAGGAGTTAAAAAAATATGAGATTAGATAAGTATTTGATAGAAAACAATTATTTTTCTTCAAGAAATAGAGCCCAAAATGAAATAAAAAATGGTAATATATTAATAGATGATAAACCCATTAAAAATCCAAACTTTGATTATAAAAATGGAGTTATAAAAATTGTTAATCCCCTTAAATATGTTTCAAGAGGTGGCCTTAAGCTTGAAGGCGCAATTAATTCCTTTTCGTTAGATTTTCATGATAAAATTGTTATAGATATAGGTGCTTCAACCGGTGGTTTTACGGATTGTGCTTTGCAGCATGGTGCAAAAAAGGTATACGCAGTTGATGTAGGAACATTACAGTTATGTGAATCATTAAAGAATGATTATCGCGTTATAAGTATGGAAAATACAAATATTCTTGATACAAATATTAAAGATAAAGTTGATTTTTTAGTTATGGATGTTTCCTTTGTTTCAATAAAACATTTAATACCAGCATTAGAAAAATATTTGACTAATGAAAACATGCTTGTATGCTTAATAAAGCCTCAATTTGAAGTGGGAAAAATGGTTAATAAGGGTATTATTAAAGATTTAGCAACTCATATTAAGGTTTTAAGAGATGTTAATCAATATCTTAATGATTCAAAGTTATACATTAATAAATTAACATATAGTCCAATTAAAGGTGGAAGTGGAAATATTGAATATTTAGCTTTAATATCAAGATTAAATAAAGGACATATTGATATTGAAGCTGTTGTTGAAGCTTCACATCGAAAGGAAGGATAAGATGCTTAAAAAACTTCATGTTAAAAATTTTGCAATTATCGATGATATTTCCCTAGATTTAGAACCTGGCTTTACTGTCTTAACTGGTCAAACAGGAGCTGGTAAATCACTAATTATTGATTCAATTGGCTTATTAATTGGAGACAGAGCTGATAGTGGTCAAATAAGATATGGTGAGACTAAAGCTACAATTTTAGGTATATTTGATAGTACTAAAGAAATTAACGATTATCTTTTTAATTTAGGGATAGAAATAAGTAACACTATAACAATTCAAAGAGAAATAACTAAAACAAAGTCAACTGCTAAAATTAATGGTAGTGTTGTTAATATTCAAATGCTAAAAGGATTAGGAAGTCTTCTTGCAGATATTCATACTCAAAATGATACAATAAGGCTAATTAATAAAGATAATTATTTGAATTTAATTGACCCTGAAAATGATAAAAAATTTAATGATTTACTAGCTAAATATGTCATAGATTATAATAATTATCATGCAAGCTTAGATGAATATAGACAAATTCTTAAATCAAGCGATACAGAAAAAGACCAGCTTGAATATTATGAATTTATTTATAAAGAAATATCTTCATTAGATTTACATAAAAATGAAGATATTGAATTAGAAGAAAAAATAAGTAAGCTTAAAAATTTTGATAAAATATTTGAGTCGTTAAAGAAAGCTATTAATTATCTTGATAATGAATATTTTAACCTTGATAATGTGTATAAGGCGTTAGAAGATATTAATAGTATTAAAGAATTTGATAAAAACTATAATGAAACAGCTTCAAAATTAAGCGAAGGTTATTATAATCTTGATGATGCTCTTCATGATTTAAAAGACTATATAAAGGGCTTAGATTATGATCAGGATGAACTTAATAATGCACAAGAAAGATTACAAATAATTGACAATTTAAAGCTTAAATATCACCATGATTTGGATGGTATTATAAAATATGCGGCCGATTTAAAATTAAAGATTGATTTAGTTATAAATTATGATGGACTTCTTAAAGATAAGTATGAAGCTTTGTCATTAAAATTTAAAGATTTAATTAGAAGCGGAAAAGTTTTAAGTGAATACCGTCAAAAAAGAGCTCTAATTATTAGTCAAAATATAGAACAAATGCTTAAAGAGCTTGAAATAAATCATGCAAAATTTGAAATATCATTTGTAAATAAAGATTTTAATGATCCTCTTCAAAGTGAAGTATTTATGCCTTCTGGAATTGATGAAGTTGATTTTTTAATATCAACTAATCTAGGTGAACCACTTCAAAGCTTAGTTAAAATAGCATCTGGAGGCGAAATGTCTCGTATTATGTTAGCTTTTAAAGCTTATTTTGCCCATGAATCGAAATTATCTTTAATGGTTTTTGATGAAATTGACACAGGTGTTTCAGGTAGTGTAGCATTTGAAATTGCTAAAAAAATTAAACAAATAGCTAATGAATGTCAGGTCATTGCAATAACACATTTGCCACAGGTTGCATCATCAGCAGATAACCAGCTTTATATTTATAAAGAAGAGGTGGATGGTAGAACATTAACTAGAGTAAATAAAATGAATAAATCTGATCGTATTTTACAAATTGCTAAAATGATTTCCGGTGAAAAGGTATCATCATTTGCATTAGAACAAGCAAAAGATTTATTAAAATAAAAAAGGGTTATATTCCACTTTATGGAGTATAACCTTTTATATTATCTAGTTTTTAGAAATAAATGCTTTATACGCACAATAAGCTTCATAAACATCAGCTTTAGAAACAATTTCCATAGGAGCATGCATATTAAGTACTGGTACACCAGCATCAATTACATTCATATTGTAATTACCTAATATATAAGCGATTGTACCGCCACCACCTAGATCTACCTTACCAAGCTCAGATGTTTGATAGTGAATATTATTCTCATCCATTACATTACGGCACCATGCAACATATTCTGGCATAGCATCATTACAGCCACTCTTTCCTCGAGCACCTGTATATTTATTAAATACTATACCATGAGCAAATAAGCTTGTATTAGCTTCAGGTGTTGCATAGCTATATAGTGGGTCAACTGCACATGAAACATCACTTGATAGCATTTTTGTATTTTCAAATGTAGTAGCTAAATCAGTATAGTTTGTAGATCCTTGTGCAACAAGAAGCTTTGCTACAATATTCTTAAACCATTCTGATTGAGCACCTGTAGCACCAATTGAACCAACCTCTTCCTTGTCTACTAAAATAGCACAGGTAGTATATTCACAAGCACCTTGGTCAAGAATAGCCCTTAAAGAAGTATATGCACAAACACGATCATCATGACCATATCCAGCTATCATTGATCTATCTAGACCATAGTCACGAGCTTGACCTGCAGGCACAATTTCAATTTCAGCAGAAATAAAATCTTCCTCTTCAATATCATATTTATTTGCAAGAAGGGAAAGAACATTAGCTTTAACGGCTTCCTTATCAGTATCTGCAAGAGGGATATTTCCAAGAGTTATATCTAAATCTTCACCTTCAATGACCTTTGCAGCATTTTTTTGCATTTGATCAGCTGATAGATGAATTAAAAGATCAGTAATACCTACAACTGGATCATCAGGATTTTCACCAATATTTACATCAACAATTGAACCATCCTTTTTACATACAACACCATGTAGAGCAAGAGGAGTTGTTACCCATTGGTATTTTTTAATTCCACCATAATAATGAGTATCACCCATTGCAAAACCTGTTCTTTCATATAAAGGATTTTGCTTTAAATCAATTCTTGGTGAATCAATATGAGCACCAAGTACTCTTAATCCTTCTAAAATAGGCTTCTTACCAATTATAAATACAGCAATATTTTTTCCTTTGTTTGTAAAATAAACTTTGTCACCGGCTTTTAAAGTTTTATAGTCAGTAAGAGGCTTAAATCCTTTTTCGGCTGATAATTCTGTTGCACGTTTTACAACTAAACGCTCTGTTTTGCTATAACTTAAGAAATTCTTGTAGTCATCACAAAATTGCATGATATCATTAAATTTTTCATTTGATGCATCTTTCCAAATATTTTTTTTATACATTTTATATACCTCGTTTCTTTTAAAATACGTCTTTATTATATCACATTATAATAATATTTCATACTAATTTAAATTTAAAACTATAAAAATTCAATTTATATCATTTTCTTAATGATAAAATTATAGATTTTAAATTTATTTAAAATAATATTTATATTTCTAAGGCTTATATTTTGTGGTAAAATATCTATGGTGAGAAAATGGTAAAAATATTATTTATATGTCATGGAAACATTTGTAGGAGTCCTATGGCACAAATGATTTTAGATAATTATATCAAAACTAATAAGCTTGAAAATCAGATATCAGTTGAATCAATGGCTTGTTCAAGTGAGGAAATTGGAAATAGCATTTATTTGCCAGCAAAAAAATGTTTAATTAATCATAATATTCCAATTTTAAGACATAAAGCAACTAGATTTGAATCTTATTATTATGATGAATATGATTATATAATTTCAATGGACAAAAGTAATATAAATCGTCTAAATTTAATAAAAGAAGATACTAAAGGTAAGTATCGTCTTCTTTTTTCTTTCAAAAGACAAGATAAAGAAGTGGCGGATCCTTGGTATACTAGGGATTTTGAAAGAACCTACTTGGATTTAGTTGAAGGGATTGAAGGTTTGATTACTTATTTAAAAAGGTATAAAAAAATTAAAGTGGAGGAATAAAAAATGAATACATTTAAACTAAATAATGGCTATGAAATTCCAGTGATTGGTCTTGGAACATTTTTAGCTACAAAAGAGGAATGCTATAATGCCTGCTTATGGGCTTTAAAGGCAGGGTATAGGCAAATTGATACAGCTCAAAATTATAAAAACGAGGAAGCTGTTGGTAAAGCACTTAAAGCAAGTGGTGTAAAAAGAGAAGATGTTTTTATTACATCAAAGCTTCAAATTTCAAGATATGGTAAAAATAATACTAAAAAGGCTGTTTTAAAATCAATTAATGATTTAGGCGTTGATTATATCGATTTATATTTAATGCACTGGCCTTCTCAATCATATGAGATGAATCTTGAAACATATCATGCTTTAGAAGAAATGGTTAATGAAGGATATATTAGATCAATAGGCGTATCTAACTTTCAAATTCATCATCTTGAGCATTTACTACCTTATGTAAGAATAAAACCGGTTATGAATCAAATTGAACTTCATCCGGGTTTAAGCCAAAATGGTGTTTTAAAATATTGTAAGGATAATGATATTTTAGTTACATCTTATGGTCCATTTATGAAAGGCGAAGCACTTAAAATGCCTCTAATTAATGAACTAGCATCTAAATATCATAAAACACCTGCTCAAATATGCGTAAGGTATTTAATAGATAGGGGAATTGTGGCAATTCCTAAGTCAGTTCATGAATCTAGAATTAAAGAAAATTTTGATGTATTTGATTTTGCACTAACTGAAGATGATGTAAATCAAATAATTAATCTTAATCAAGGTCGTAGGGTATATCTTGATCCAGATAATCGTCCAGGCGTACCTTTAGTTGAAGCTAAAGAATTTCCGATGGAGTTTTAAGAAAAAAAGAGTTAGGTTTAATCTTAACTCTTTGATTATTTAATAATGATATGGATAAGGATAAGATACTGGCTGAGGGTAAGGATAATATGGTTGGTATGGTTGATATTGAGGATAATATGATTGCTGATTGTTTTTGTTAAGAAAAATGAAAGGAGTTGTTACAAGAACTCCAGCCAGAAAAGGTAAAAGTGGTCCTCTTTCATCATAACTATTTCCACCTCTAAGTGTATTTGAATTTCTTAAATACCAATTAGAACATGGATAACTTGAAAAATTATAAATTTTAATCACCCCAATATATTATATTAATACAAATTATAATTGAATAATAAAAAAATCTTTATTACTTATGTAAAATTAATTGAAATTGGTAAACGCTTACATTTTAATCTTGCAATTGTAATAATAAAGGGGTATAATAAGAGTCCATAAGTGTAATTTATAAAGGAGCTGATATAATGAAAATTACAATATTTAATGAAATTAAAAATTTTGATAAACCAATTAGAGTGGCTGATTTATTAGCTAAAGATAATGATAAGTATGTTTGTGCTAAGGTAAATAATCGTTTAAGAGAATTAGATTATATTATTTCAGAAGATTCAATTGTTGAACCCCTTGATTTAACTAATTCAGACGCTGTTACAATTTATCAATCAACATTAAGATATGTTTTTTTAATGGCAGTTAATCATTTGTTTAAAAAGGTAAAGGTAACCTTTAACTATTCAATTTCACGTTCAATATTTGCTAATATATCAGGTTTAAATGGACCGGTTGATAATAAGATTTTAAAGCAAATTCAAGATGAAATTGATAAAATTATTAAAAGTGATTTACCAATTGAACGTCATACAACTACCATTGAAGGAGCTGAAACAATTTATAATGAGCTAGGATATTATGATAAGGCTAAAATTTTAAAATATCGTAAGGAAAATACAGTTCATATGTATAAATGTGGTAAATATTTAAATTATATGTTTGGATATATGTTACCATCAACAAGATATTTGAAACAATATAAGCTAAGGCTATATTACCCAGGAATTATGATTCAATATCCAAGATCAGAATGTAAGGGTCAAATCCCTGAATTTGAAGATGCTAAGACATTTACTAAAGCTTTACGTGAGGCTAATGAGTGGGGTAATATCACTAAGTCATCTTCAATATGGCAAATGAATCAATTAATTGAAGATGGGAAATCAAATGAATTTGTAAATCTATGTGAAACTAAACATAATAACATGTTAGCAGAATTAGGATTAAATATTAAAGCTGATATTGATAATATAAGATTAATTGCAATTGCAGGACCATCTTCAAGTGGTAAAACAACCTTCTGTAATCGTCTAAGAATTGAATTAATTTCAAGAGGTATTAACCCATTAATGATTTCTCTCGATAATTATTACAAAAATCGTTCACTAGCACCACTTGACGAAAATGGTGAGCCTGATTTTGAACATATTGAAGCATTAGATATTGATTTATTCAATGATAATATGTTTAGATTAATTCAAGGCGAGAAAGTTCAACTTCCAATTTATAACTTTGAAACAGGAAAAAGAACATTTACAGAACCAGTAAGTATTCCTCATAATGAACCAATCTTAATTGAAGGTATCCATGCTTTAAATGATGATTTAACACCATCAATTCCAACAAGTCAAAAATATAAGATTTATATTTGTCCACAAGCACAGCTTCATATTGATTCACAAAATCCAATTTCAATTACTGATATTAGATTAATAAGAAGACTTGTACGTGATTACAAGTATCGTAATTCATCTCCAATTGAAACCTTAAAGATGTGGCCTAGTGTTAGACGTGGTGAATTCAAGTGGATTTATCCTTATCAAGAAAATGCAAATTATGTCTATAATTCAGAATTGACATATGAATTGTGTGTTATGAAGAAATTTGCATTAGAAATGCTTGAAAAGGTACCTTATGATAGCGAATATTATATTCAAGCTAATCGTCTTGTAAAATTCTTAAAATACTTTAAGGATATTGATACAAAGTATATTCCTTGTAATTCAATTTTAAGAGAATTTATTGGTGGAAGTATATTCTACGATAATTAGAATTAAATATTAACGAAAAGGCTTATTTAAGGCCTTTTTTCTTCGTTTTAACGAGCTTTTCAATAATATATAGTAAAAATATAATATTAGTTTAAAATTCAAATTATAAGCAATATAATTGAAAATATATAATATTAAAAAAGATGATACAAACGGTGTTATAGTTTAGAAAATAAAGACAAGAATAAGATGCTTTTGAGAAAAAAGAGCTAAAATAACGCTACATTCTAAATTCGTTACAATTTAACAGTAATTAATCACTTTATAAAAAATGAGTGTTTTTTTAATACATTAAAATATACTCAAAAATCATTTTATTTGAGATATAATTCACTTTTATTACAATATATAATATAATATTCCTTACTATTAAAAAGTAGTAGATTTTGAATAAACTGAAAAAAATTATATCTAGTTTTACATATGAGATTATTTACATTTCGATAACACATTTAGCATTTTCTATAATTACATCTAAAATGAAATATTATTTATGTAATTATATATAATAGATTTTAATTATTTAAACATTTGTTTATATTATATTAGTATTAATATTAATAAAATTAACATTTAGAATGCCATTTACATTGTATAAAATAAGAAAAATTTTGATAAAAAGCTTAAAAAATAAAGATCTTGATTAAATTATAATAATTTAAAAAATTATAATAGAGGTATTTGGTAATGCTTTAAAACATACATTTAAAATCAATTATTTGAACTATATTATACTATTGTATAACATTCATAAGATAATGTTTTATTAATTAAAAACATACCATTATGTCATTAGCTTAATAAAAAAATATTTCAAATCACACATAGTTTTTAATATTAGATTACGCATAATATGACAAGATATCTTATATTTACAATAATTACATATGAAACAAATAATTTATGTATAATATGATCAATTATTTTTTATCTTTTAAATATCTTTTGTTTGAAAAAACAATTATTAATAAAACATTATTATTGGAAAAAAATATTTCAAAAGCTTTTTAGTTTTAAAAACTTTATTTTCTATTATATAATATTACTTAACTTTATAGAAAAATAACGTATAAAATAAACATATTCAAAAAATAAAAATGAGTATGTTTATTGTTGAAAAAATTTCTTTAAATTGATATAATGATTATGTATGAAACGAGGAAAAAAATAATGAAAAATTTGACTAATTTAAACATTACTCCCTTTACAAATGAAGAAGTAATGAAGTTAATAAAATTATATCAATTTAAAGGTAAAGATTTCTATTATCAAAATGTTATGAGCGCTGATCTTGAATCAATCATTAAACAAACAGTAGAAGTTGATTGCTACGAAATGGCAAAATATTTGAATCTTGATATTACTGACAATAGAAAAAATTTGATTATTAAGAAAGACAGTACTCCTAAAACTAATGATGAAAAAACACTGAAAAATTTAAAAAATATTTTTCAAAGAATTCAAGCTGATGCACATAATTTTGAGTTTTTAACTAATGATGTATTGTCCCTTGGAAAATTATTATCAAAAGGAATTTCTGATTGTTCTTTCAATCGTGTTGCAATAAAAAAACAAGTAAATATTATTACTGAAAGCACTTCAAAATCTAAAAGAGATGAACTAGAAACACTACTAAAAACTTGTGAATCTTTAATAAACAAAGAAGAGTATGAATTAACATACCTAATTACAAATTTTTATATTGATTTTATTAATGATAAGTATTTTAATATTAATAATGATGTATTGGGTTTAATTTTATTATATCTTTTATTGTTTAGAGAAGATTTTCATTTGTTTAAATATGTTAGCTTTGCAAAACTATTAAATAGTCATCTGGAAGAATTTAAGATAAATGTAAATAAAGCAAATTATAACTATGAAGAAGGATTTTCCAAAACCGCTCCCCTTCAAAAACTAATTATTGATATGATGCTTGAAGGCTATGATATGGTAGAAACTAAGGCTAGAGAATATTCTTTTGATTCTAGCTTAAATAAATCAGACAATATTGAAAATACAATCTATAAACTACCTCAGATTTTTACAAAGGATGATATAAGATTAAGACATCCATATACTTCTGAATCGACAATTAATCGAACTTTACAACGCCTAAGAGATGAAAACAAAATCAGGCCTAATGGCGTAGGAAGAAGTGCATCATGGATTCGTTTAGTTGAGCTTCCTGATTTCAATCCTGATTATAAACAAATGGATATATTCAATGAGCTTGGTGATAAAAACACAGAAAAACAAGATAAAAAAGAAGAGCATAATGGCTTTGATTTTGGATTATAATTATAATACAAACACTCATATTATGGGTGTTTTTTTAATCTTTAAAAAAAAATTTCAAATACTAACTAGTAATAAAAAACAAATGATTAAATATTTATATTTACTAAATCGATTATTTTACGCTAGATTATATAAGTATTATAAATAGAAAACTAAGGAAAATATTTATTTTCTTCCTTAAAATATCTTTTATAACTATTCTAACAAGGTTATATTCTCAATCGAAATGGATAAATACTCAAAGAAGTGTATTTCGGTCGCTTAAAATTTATTTTTTTAGTAAGAAAAATGTTAATTTATGGCTTAGTTAAGCCATTATTCAGCAATAAAAATCTTCTAAAGTCATCAATAAAAACTAATTTTAGCATTTTTTACTTAAAAATTAATTTTTTTCATCTTTTTTATAGTTTTAAAAACAAGATAAAATGTTAATTTCAATTTATTGAATTAATAAGAAAAACAACTAAATATAAAAACCATTACTATAAACTGCTTAATTTTAGCCGAAAATTCCAAACTTACTTATAATTTTTAAATAAGTAAATCAATCATTTTTTCGGTGTTTACCTAGTAAAAAGAATAAAAATTACTAATAAAATAATATAATTCATTTGATATTAAAAATTAGATAACATAACAATTAAATTTAGATTTTAATGATAAATAATTTAATATTTTATCTTTTTATTAGTTCTCAAAACTAGTTATAATTATAATCAACAACGATATACAAGTTTAATAAAATCAATAAATGAAGTATTAATTCTTAGAATAAAATAGAATTTTAAATATTTATTAAAAGGATTGCAAATTTTAAGAAAGAAGAAGTTATCTTATTTTTCCCTTGAAAATGTAAGTTATACGATCTAACCAAACGTTCTAACCAACCCCTTTTTTCCTTTAAATAATTAAATCTGAATTTTACAGTTTGAAGAATTAATATGCTAAAATTTATGCATTTTAAATTCGGTAGCTGGATAAAGCTCAAGGCAAAATATTACTAAATTTTTATCTTAAAATTAAACTAAAATTAATACTCAAAAAAATTAAAATTTATTCTAATTTAGACTTAAGAACTATAAAATGTAAAAGCCTGTTTTCGTCAGAAAAAGAAGAATAAAAACTAATTCTCAGAATTTTTTCAAAGTTGCAAAAACAAATTATTACATTAAAATATTATCTATTACATTATCAGAGGTTAAGATGGTCAATTATACATAAAAAGCAGTTTTGAGTCTTAAAAATAATGGTGGATTTTATCAAAACATATTCATTTAGCATATTTTGACTATGTTTAAGAGAAGAACAAGGCAAATATTTTGTCAGTAAATATAGTCAAATGACATTTATTAGTTTATTTTGTTACGTTTTTCACGTTTTCTTTTTATATTTATTACTTCCTATAATATATATTATGTTAACCAATTAATAATAAGATAACTAAGCCATAAATTATTAAAGTGTGAATTATGTTGATAAGACTCATAATTGATAAATAACTACTTTTTAAGTAACTCAATGCTTTTACAAACCTGCTTTGATGCTTGTTTTAACAACTACTATTTGTACATTCAATTAAAGATGTCATGGCATTGTTTTTTAAAAGATTTAGTTTTAATTACTAAATGACTTATTAAAATATTTTTTTTACATGATCTAAAACTTCTGGTAATTCAAATTTCCCGATTCGATAAAATGCTAAGAATTCAATAATATTCAAAGCGAATGTTTAGACTTTGATTCGCCATCTTTTTCAAATATATTTTAAAACGAAAACTTACATCATTTATGTAATAATTAAAATTAAATTAAGTTTTTTTAAATATTAATCTTTTCAATCTAACCCCTTTTAGATTTGACTAATAACACTATTATTAAATAACTGAAAAATAAGCTAACTAATCAATATTTTACACCGAAAATATCGTTCTAGTTCTCTCTGCTTTTACTATTTCGAATTTAAAGCTACTTTTTACAACTTTTTCAATTGAAATGATTAATTAATCATAAAATAATAAAAAGCTCTTAAAACTGCTTAAAAATGGCATTAAAACGGATAATACTGATATTTGTCTTCTACAAACTTACAATTATCAAACTAAATCTAAATTGTAATAAAAATGATTAGATTTATATTTTTTTGAATATAATTAAAATATTTCAACTATTATCTAAAATATAAAAGTAGTATTTCTCTTTTTAAAAACTAAATGTCATATAATAAATATATTTTAAGAAATATTAAAAAACATGATATAGGCTAAAATTAATTAGTTTTTATATGAAATAATTGATTTAAATGCTACTTCTTGTTTTCAAAACTAAAATATAAAATATCTAATTGTATTTTCTGCTTACACTAAACAAATTTATTAGTTAATACTTTTAGATTTAAAATGAAAGTAATTATTATTAAGACAATTTGTACTATTTAGATTATAAAAGTTAGAAATTATAAATACTTCTTGTATTTTATTTGTTCAATAACTAGTTTCATAAAGCGTGTGACTTATTTTTTACATTTAGATTAGTTATAAAAAAAGTGAAAAATGAATAAATTCATTAAAAAAAAGTCTAAATAATTATATTTATTACTAATTTTAATTTTAAAAAACACTTTTATTATTTATTTAATCTATTTATTAATAATAAATATTAATAGTCCATTTGCATAAATTATTTTTGTACTATATATTATTATAAGCAAATATATATTAAAGTATATTTTCTTGTTTTTAAAACTAGTTGTCTAATAAAAAAAATAAATTTTTCCTTTCCAAAACGATCGATTAAATGATTTTTATTTTTTAAGAAGTTTTTTTGATACAAAGCTTACGGTAATTTTATTTAGTTTCTCTTATTACAAGCAACTAATATAATTCAATTAAAAATATAGAATTTAACTAATTTAATAACAAAAAAATAAAGCTTAATAATCTTTATTAGATCAATGTAAATAACAATCCACCCGTTCAACGGAGGGTATTTAGGCTCCACTATAAGGGCCTAATACTTCACAAGCCCCTCAAGGGGCATGTGAATAGTCTGACAACCGTGGTTTGTCACCTGCAGCCGCTATAACTAGCGGCTTTTAT
>MNRZ01000020.1 GCA_001916215.1 Clostridium sp. CAG:307_30_263 | reverse complement strand
TTAAATATGAATTTTAATGAATTTAAATTGCTAAACTAATTATGTCATATGTCCTCCTTATATTACTATTCAAAATTACCCTCCCTTATAATAAAGAGGCGAAAAATGCGAATTTTTTTAATTTTTCTTTCATTTTGTTATGTGAAAACGTTTGCATAGAGATGATAAAAAGCCTAAATTTGGCAAATACCAGCATTATTAATGATAAGGTTTACTTTTAAAATTAACTTTGATTAATTTTTTTTAAAAAAATCTTGACAATATCTTGCATTGTTGATAAAATATATAAGCACGTGTGTGTAATGACACGTCCATAGTGGGAGGATCAATAATCCACTATATACCACATTTATGAAAGTAAGGAGGAATTATCGTGGCTAAGAAACTTGTAAAAGTTGTAAAGTTACAAATCCAAGCAGGTAAGGCTAATCCAGCTCCACCAGTAGGACCAGCACTAGGTCAAGCAGGTGTTAATATCCCTGGTTTCTGTACTCAATTCAATGAGCAAACTAAGGATAAGATTGGATATATTTTACCAGTAGTAATCTCTGTTTTTGATGACCGTTCATTTACATTTGTTGTAAAGACACCACCAGCTTCTGATTTATTAAAGAAGGCTGCCGGAGTTCAAAGCGGTGCAGGCAATCCAAAGACTACAAAAGTTGGTTCTATTTCTCAAGCAAAATTAAAAGAAATTGCTGAAATGAAGATGCCAGACTTAAACGCAAACGATGTTGAAGCTGCTATGCGCATTATTGCTGGTACAGCTAGAAACATGGGTATTGCAATTGAAGACTAAGTTTAGGATCCATTTATTACGATCTAAAAACTTGTGGGAGGAAATCCCGTTTATACCACATTTTTAGGAGGATACATATGAAGAGAGGAAAAAAATACGTTGAAGCTGCTAAGCTTGTAGATACAACTAAGAAGTATGATCTTGTAGAAGCATTAGATCTTGCTTGCAAAACATCTACAACTAAGTTCGACGCTACTGTTGAAGTTGCATTCCGTCTAAACCTAGACCCTCGTAAGGCTGAACAAAACCTTCGTGGAGCTATCGTTTTACCTAACGGTACAGGAAAGACTCGTAAGGTTTTAGTACTTTGCCGTGGAGCTAAGGCTCAAGAAGCAACTGCTGCAGGAGCTGATTATGTTGGTGATTCAGATATGATCAACAAGATTAACCAAGGATGGTTTGATTTTGATGTAATCGTTGCAACACCTGACATGATGGGTGAACTAGGACGTCTTGGACGTGTACTTGGACCTAAGGGTTTAATGCCAAACCCTAAGACTGGTACTGTAACAATGAACGTTGCAAATGCTGTAAAGGAAATCAAGGCTGGTAAGGTTGAATACCGTTGCGATAAGACAGGTCAAATTCAATGTTTACTTGGTAAGGTTTCATTTGGCGCTGAAAAGTTAGCTGAAAACTTTAAGACAATTTACTCAGTGTTAGTAAAATCTCGCCCTACAACTGTTAAGGGTACATACGTTAAGAATATCGCCGTTTCTACAACTATGGGACCTGGCGTTAAGGTTAACGAAGACACTGCTCTATAATAATCGCTGATTATTCTAGATAAAAAAATCAAATATATGCCGAAGAAAGTAGGCGTGCATTTGGCACTTAATTTCTACCGAGGTATAGTAAAAGAAACTAAAGTCTTTTCTATGCAGGTAGGAGAGACTTTTAATTATTATTAGAATTTTAACGGAGGTAATACTATGGCAAAAGAAGTTATTCTTAAGAAGCAAGAAGCTGTTAGCGCTGCTGTTGAGAAGTTCCAAAAGGCAAAGACAATTATTGCATTTGACTACCAAGGACTTACAGTTGCTGCTTTCATGCAATTAAGACGTAATTTACTTAAGAGTGGTTGCGAAATCTGCGTTTTAAAGAATAATATCAGCCGTCGTGCTGCAGAGGCTGCAGGATATACGACTTTCGCTGAGACTTTAACAGGTCCTAAAGCTATTTGTTTCTCATATGAGGATGAAGTAGCTCCTGCTAAGGAATTATTCAATTTCGCAAAAGACAATGATAAAGTTAAAGTTGCTAGTGGTGTTGTGTCTGGTAAGGAATTTGATTTTGATCAATTAAAGACATTATCAACATTACCATCATACGAAACATTATTAACTCAACTTGCTGCTGGTATGTTAGGAACTCTTACTCAATTATCAATTGGTCTTAACATGTTAACAGAAGAAAAAGAAGCCTAATTAAACATTAAAAAAATAAAATATATTATACGGAGGAAAATTAAAATGGCTAAGTTAGACAAAGTTACATTTATTGAATCATTAAAAGAAATGACTATTCTTGAAATCAAAGAATTAGTTGACGCTATGAAGGAAGAATTCGGTATTGACCCAACTGCAGTTGCTGCTGCTCCTGCTGCTGGTGCTGCTGAGGCTGCTGCTGAGCAAACTGAGTTCGATGTTGTACTTGCTAATGCAGGTGCTCAAAAGATCGCTGTTATCAAGGTTGTTAAGGAAATCACTGGTCTTGGACTAATGGAAGCTAAGGCAATCGTTGAAGGCGCTCCTAAGGCTGTTAAGGAAAAGGTATCAAAGGCTGAAGCTGAAGACCTTAAGGCTAAGTTAGAAGCTGCTGGTGCTGCTGTTGAAATTAAGTAATAATTAAAAGAAAATCCTATAACCCGAGTTTAACTGAGCTCGGGTTTTAGTTTTATTAAAGGTATATAGAAAAAATATGGCATATCATTACTATAGTGAAACACAGGAAAATTTAAAAAGTGATCCTAATACATATACTTTTTTCTTTAGAAATAATAAGCTTTTATTTACATCCGATATTGGTGTCTTTTCTAAAAAATATATTGATTTTGGTTCTTATACCTTAATTGATACATTCATACCAAATTCAACTAAAAAAAGCTTGTTAGATGTAGGTTGTGGCTATGGTCCAATTGGTATTACAATTGCTAAGCTATACCCTTATCTTAATATAAAAATGATAGATATTAATGAAAGAGCAATATCCCTTGCTAAGAAAAATGTTGAACAAAATAAAGCACAAAATGTTACCGTTTTAAAAAGTAATATCTATGAAAATATTAAGGAAGAAGAAAGCTTTGATTATATTTTAACTAATCCACCTATTAGGGCTGGAAAAAAAGTCATATATGAAATATATGATGGTGCAATTAAACATTTAAACCAAAACGGGGAGCTTTGGGTTGTAATTCAAAAGAAACAGGGGGCTCCGTCTACAATTGACCACTTGAATGCCATTTTTGGCAATTGTGAGATTGTAACTAAAGAAAAAGGCTATTTTATCTTAAAATCGGTCTATAGAGGCCTTGACAAATAGAACGAAGTAGTCTATAATGTTAAAATGCTTATAATAGCGTTTTGTGCTTAAATTTTTGCAAAAATAAATACACAAGGGGTGACTTTAATGAGTTACAAAAACGTAAACTATGGAAAGAAGTCTGTAAGAAGAAACTACTCAAAGGTGCGTACTGATGTTGCACTTCCAAATTTGATTGAAATTCAAACAAAGTCTTTTGATTGGTTCGTTACAGAAGGATTAAAGGAATTATTTAGGGATGTATCCCCAATTAAATCCTATGACGGAAATAATCTTGAAATCTACTTTGGAGATTTCCGTTTTGAGGACCCAAAATTTGATGTCGTAGATTGCAAGCTACGTGATATCAATTATTCACGTCCTTTAAAGGTTAAAGTTCGTTTAAATAATAACGTAACTGGTGAACAAAAGGAAAAGGAGCTATTTATGGGAGACGTTCCATATATGACTCCAGTAGGAACATTCATCATCAATGGTGCTGAGCGTGTTGTTATTTCTCAAATTGTTCGTTCAGCTGGTGTTTATTATGCTAACGAAATTGATAAGAAAAGTGGACAGGTTAAGTATACAGGTCAGGTAATCCCAACACGTGGTGCTTGGATTGAATATGAAACTGGTTCAAGAGACGTTTGGTATGGTAAGTTAGACCGTTCTAAGAAGATTCCTATTACAACACTTTTACGTGCATTTGGTTTATCTTCTAATGAACAAATTACCGCTTTATATGGTGAATCTCCATATATGACTGCCACATTTGAGAAGGATACTTCAACAAATAGTGAAGATGCTGCGGTTGAAGTTTATGCTAAGCTTCGTCAAGGTGAAAAAGTTCCAGTAGATGGTGCTCGTTCATTTATTGCTTCACGCTTATTTGAAGATCGCCGCTATGATCTTCAAAAGGTTGGTCGTTATAAGTATAATCTTAAGCTTGATGTTCTTGATCGTGCTAAGGGTCATGTTCTTAATAATGATATTATTGCTAATGATGATATTTTTGATGATGTAACAGGTGAACTTGCTTTTGCAAATGGTGATGTTATCGCTCCTAAGGGTGCTGTAATCGAGGGTGAGGTTCTTGAAAACCTTAAAAAGGGTCGTCAAGCCTTCCGCCAGATTGTTGATCTTGGTGGCGTTTTAGGTCAAGAAAATCCTGAATGTGAAATTCTTGAATGTCTTGTTACTATCGGAGATACAACTAAGCTTGTTAAGATGATTGGTAATGACCAAAGAGAAGAATCTTTACATATCACATTATCTGATATTTTAGCTGCTACAAGTTATTATTTTAATCTATATGATGGTGTAGGTTCTCTTGATGATATTGACCATCTAGGAAATCGTCGTCTACGTTTAATTGGTGAACTTTTAAAGAACCAATTCCGCATTGGCTTCGCTCATCTTGAAAAGAATATTGTTGAGCGTATGTCAACTGTTGATATTCATGAGGCTACTCCTGAAAATTTAATTAATGTTAAACCACTATCTTCTGCACTAAAGGAATTCTTTGGTTCATCACAGTTATCACAGTTTATGGATCAAATTAATCCTCTTGCCGAAATTACTCAAAAACGTCGTGTATCTGCATTAGGTACTGGTGGTATTGCCCGTGATCGTGCCGGTGTAGAGGTTCGTGACGTTCACAATTCACATTATGGTAGAATGTGTCCTATCGAGACACCAGAAGGTCCATCTTGTGGTCTTATTACATCTCTTGCAACATATGCACGTGTGAATGACTTTGGTTTCATTGAAACTCCATATTTAGTTGCTAAAGTTGATGAAAATGGTAAGAAGTATATTTCTGAGGATATTGAATATCTATCAGCTGATAGAGAAAATGGTGTTGTAATTGCATCTGCTTCAACTAAGCTTGATAGTGAGGGACATATCATTGAAGAAAAGGTTATTGGTCGTCGTGATGGTGAAACAGAAATCGTTTCTCCAGATTCAGTTGACTATATGGACGTTTCTCCAAAACAAGTAGTATCTGTTGCTGCTTCATGTATTCCATTCCTTGAGCACGACGATGCGACTCGTGCACTAATGGGTGCTAACATGCAACGTCAAGCTGTTCCAATTATTGCTCCTGAGGCTCCAATTGTAGGTACAGGTATGGAGTACTTTGCAGCTAAGGATTCTGGTTCTGCTTGTGTAGCTACTATGGGTGGTATCGTTGAATATGTAGATGCAAAGAAGATTGTTGTTCGTGAAGATGATGGAAATCTTCATACATATAAGATGTATCAATTCTTACGTTCAAACTCATCTACAACAATTTGGCAACGTCCAATTGTTAAACCAGGTGAAAGAATTGATCGTGGCGATGTAATTGCTGATGGTCAGTCAATGCAAAATGGTGAATTAGCACTAGGACGTAATGTTCGTGTTGGTTTCATGACCTGGGAAGGATATAACTACGAGGACGCCGTTATTATGAACGAGCAGCTTGTAATTAATGATATTTATACTTCTGTACATATTGAAGAGTATACAATTGAATCTCGTGATACAAAGCTTGGAAAGGAAGAAATTACTCGTGATATTCCAGGTGTTGGTGAAGAGATGACTAAGTATCTTGATGAAAATGGTATAATTATACCTGGTACTGAAGTTAAAGAAGGAGATATTCTTGTTGGTAAGATTACTCCTAAGGGCCAAACTGACCCAACACCAGAGGAAAGATTATTACTTGCTATTTTCGGAGATAAGTCTCGTGATAGCCGTGATACATCATTAAAGGTTCCTCATGGTGGTTCTGGTGTTGTTCAATCTGTTCAACACTTCTCTAAGAAAAATGGTGATGACCTTAATCCAGGCGTAAATGATGTTGTACGTGTATACATTATTCAAAAGCGTAAGATTGGTGTCGGAGATAAGATGTCAGGACGTCACGGAAATAAGGGTGTTATTTCTAATGTTCTTCCACAGGAGGATATGCCATATTCTTCAGATGGTCGTCCACTAGATATTGTTCTTAACCCACAAGGTGTACCTTCTCGTATGAACATTGGACAGGTACTAGAACTACACTTAGGATTAGCTGCTAAGAAGCTTGGTGTTAAGATTGCAACTCCAGTATTTGATGGTCTTTCTTACGAAGACTTAATGGATATTATGAAGGAAGCTGATGTTCCAACTGATGGAAAAATCACCCTTTATGATGGACGTACTGGTGAACCATTTGAAAATAAGGTTAACGTTGGTATTATGTACTTTATCAAGCTAGACCACATGGTTGATGATAAACTACATGCTCGTTCAGTTGGACCTTATACTTTAGTTACACAACAACCAATGGGTGGTAAAGCTCAAAATGGTGGTCAACGTTTCGGAGAAATGGAAGTATGGGCACTAGAAGCCTATGGTGCTGCTCATACACTTCAAGAAATGCTTACTGTTAAATCAGATGACCTTGTTGGACGTAACAATGTCTTCCACGCAATTGTTGATGGGAGGCCTATCCCAGATGCAAGTATTCCAGAATCATTCAGAGTACTTGGCCGTGAGCTTCA
Organism: Clostridium sp. CAG:307_30_263; assembly: GCA_001916215.1. GTDB lineage: Bacteria > Bacillota_I > Bacilli_A > Acholeplasmatales > Anaeroplasmataceae > CAG-307. The sequence continues at coordinate 28,638 of MNRZ01000020.1, read as the reverse complement.
AGCTTTAGGTATTCATGTTGAATTAATTTCTGAGGATGGAACAAATGAAATTAATAAATCAATCGTTGATGAAAATGATGATGACTATATTAGTAAATTCGGTATGTAAGGAGGGGCCAATTTTATGAGCAACAAATATAAATACATGCGTATTCGCCTTGCATCTCCAGAGGAAATCCTTTCTTGGAGTCATGGAGAAGTAAAGACTCATGAAACAATTAATTATCGTACACTTAAACCAGAGCCAGGTGGACTTTTCTGTGAAAAGATCTTCGGACCTACTAAGGATTATCAATGTGCTTGTGGCAAATCTAAGCGTAATGATGTTAAGGGTAAGGTTTGTGAAAAGTGTGGAGTAGAAATTACCTCATCTAAGGTACGTCGTGAGCGTATGGGTCACATTCGTCTTGCTAGCCCTGTAGTTCATACATGGTTTCTAAGAAACAGCCCTTCACGTCTTGCTATTTTACTAGATTTAAAGGCAAAGGATCTTGAAGAGGTTGTTTACCTTGCTTCTTATATTGTAATTAATCCTGGTAAAGTACCTGGACTTACAAAGAAGCAAATTCTTACTGAAGGAGAATATTCAGATTTTACTGAAAGATATCCTAAGCAATTTGAAGCTTTAACAGGTGCTGAGGCTGTTAAGAAGTTATTACAAGAGATTGATCTTAATAAAGAGGTTGAATCTTTACGTAAGAAGCTTAAGACTTCATCTAAGCAAAAACGTGATCGTGTTATTAAGCGTCTAGAAGTCGTAGAATCATTTAATAATTCAGATAATAAGCCAGAATGGATGGTACTTGACGTTCTTCCTGTTATTCCACCTGATTTACGTCCTATGGTTCAGCTTGATGGTGGACGTTTCGCCACAACTGACTTAAATGATTTATACCGTCGTATTTTAAACCGTAATAATCGTTTAAAGAGACAATATGAGCAAAATGCTCCTCATTTAATTGTAAAAAACGAAAAGCGTATGCTTCAAGAGGCTGTTGATGCTTTAATCGACAACTCTAAGCGTGGTAAAAAGGCTGCTGTTGAGAAGAATCATCATCTTAAGAGCTTATCTGACTTACTTCGTGGTAAGCAAGGACGCTTCCGTCAAAACCTACTTGGTAAGCGTGTTGACTATTCAGGTCGTTCTGTTATCGTTGTAGGTCCAAGCCTAAAGATGTACCAATGCGGTCTTCCAAAGGAAATGGCACTTACATTATTTAAGCCATTTGTTATTCGTCAATTAACTGAAAAGGGATTTGCAATTGGTGCTGCAAAGCGTCTTTGTGAACGTCAAGATGACCAAGTATGGCCAATCCTTGAAAGTGTTATTCGTGAGCACCCAATTTTACTTAACCGTGCTCCTACTCTTCATAGACTTGGTATTCAAGCATTCGAACCAATTCTAATTGAAGGTAAAGCAATTCGTCTTCACCCTCTAGTATGTACAGCCTTCAATGCTGACTTCGATGGTGACCAGATGGCTGTTCACGTACCTCTATCTCAAGAGGCACAAGCAGAAGCACGTCTTCTTATGATAGCTTCAAATAATATTCTAAACCCTAAGGATGGTAAACCCGTTGTTACACCTTCACAGGATATGATTCTAGGAAACTATTATCTATCTCTTGAACGTGCAGGTGAAAAGAACGAAGGTCATTTCTTTAAGGATTTTGATGAAGCTTATATGGCCTATAAGAATAACGAGGTTACTTTACATACTCGTGTATTCGTGGATCCAAAATCATATCCAACTAAAAAATTTGCTGGTAAGGATTTAACTGGAAAGTATTTATTTACTACCGTTGGTAAGATGATTTTTAATACAATCTTACCAGATGAGTTCCCATATATTAATGAACCTACTAAATATAATTTACAAAATGAAACTCCAGATTGCTATTTCTTAGATGTAAAGAAGAACACTGTTGAGGAGATGCTTGCACGTCCTGAGACGGCGCCATTCATCAAGAAGACTCTTTCTATGATTATTGCGGAAGTATTTGATCGCTTCAAAACAACCGAAACATCTATTATGCTTGACCGCCTAAAGGATCAAGGATTTAAATATTCTACAATTTCAGGTATTTCTATTTCAATTGCTGATATTGAAGTTTATGAGCATAAGGAAGATGAAATTAAGGCTGCAGAGGCTAAGGTTGACCAAATTCATGAAATGTGTGATATGGGTCTTTTAACTGAAAAAGAACGTTATCAAAAGGTATGTGCTGTTTGGAGTAAGACTCGTGATAACATTGAATCTGGACTTTGGGATAATCTAAAACAAAAGAAGGATAACTCAATTTTCATGATGGCTGATTCTGGTTCCCGTGGATCTCGTTCTAACTTCGCTCAGCTTGCTGGTATGCGTGGTTTGATGGCTAATACTAATGGTCAGGCTATTGAGGTTCCCGTTAAGGCAAACTTCTTCCAAGGACTTAATGTATCAGAATTCTTCATTTCTTCCCATGGTTCTCGAAAGGGTTCTACCGATACAGCCTTAAAGACAGCTGAATCAGGTTATTTAACACGTCGTCTTGTCGACGTTTCACAAGATATTATTGTAACTTGTGAAGATTGCGGTTCTGAAAAGGGCTTCAAGATGGAAGACATTGTATCTGATGATGGTAAGGTTGTACTTTCACTTGCAGATCGTCTTCTTGGTAGATATCTTGCTAAGGATATTGTAAATGAAGAAACTGGTGAGGTTTTGGCTCGTCGTAATGACTTTGTTGATGAGGCTTTAGCTAGTAAGCTTGATAAAGCAGGTATAAAGGTTGCATATATTCGTTCTAATCTTACATGTAATGCTAAATCAGGCGTATGTATGAAGTGTTACGGTCGTAACCTTGCAACAAACGAAATCGTTGAAGTTGGAGAAGCTGTTGGTGTAATTGCTGCTCAATCAATTGGTGAGCCAGGTACACAGTTAACCATGAGAACATTCCACAATGGTGGTGTTGCCTCTGGTGGCGATATTACGCAAGGTCTTCCACGTGTTCAGGAACTTTTCGAGGCACGTAAGCCAAAAGGAAAGGCTACTCTTTCTGAAATTGATGGTATTGTTAAGGATATCCAAAAAACTAAAGCCGGTGTTGTTGTATCAATTGCCAATGCTATTGATCCTGAAGATGAGGATTTAGTTAAGAATTATACAGTTGAAGCTACTGCTGAATTAATCGTGAAGAAGGGCGATGCGATTAAGCGTGGTCAGAAACTAATGAAGGGTTCTATTCATCCAAAAGAGTTACTTCGTATTACAGATGCATATACAACTCAAAAGTATATTATTGAGGAAGTTCAAAAGGTATATCGTTCTCAAGGTGTAGAAATTTCTGATAAGCATATTGAAATTATTGTTCACCAAATGATGAGAAGATTATCTGTTGTTCAAGAAGGATGTTCAAATCTTCTTCCAGGATTTGAAGTATCAGTTAACCAATTCAGAGAGGCTTGTCAAAATGCGATTAAGCAACAAGGTACATTACCAATTGCTAAGCCATTAATTCTTGGTATTACTAAGGCTGCTCTTGGTAGTGATTCATTCTTATCTGCTTGTTCATTCCAGGAAACAACTCGTGTTCTTACAGATGCAGCAATTAAGGGTAAGAAAGATGATCTTGTAGGTCTTAAGGAAAATGTTATCATTGGTGGCTTAATTCCTGCTGGTACTGGTATTCTTGAAGAAACTTCATTTGAATGTGAGCATAAGCCATATGATCCTGAAGATGACCTTAATAATGAAGAATCAGAAGAGAACGTTAATTCAACGGAAGAGGCTGATGGTGAAAATCTAGAAGCTGAAGAGGAACAAGATGATTCTTATGTTGATGATACTTCTTCTGATTTAGCAAATGCTAATATTTAATAATTAATAAGTGAAGTGGTGTAATACCACTTCCTTTTTTCATTTGTAAATTAAATTGTTTTACTTTAGTGTGTATTTAACATATAATTAAATAAACGGAGGTGTTAAAATGTTTGAAGAGGAGCTTAAATATGTCCAAGATTATTTGATTTCTCATAATGGTGATAATTCCCCACGTATAAATGAAACATTTCGTCATCGTTCAAAGCATGTTAATAATGTATTTCGTTGGGCATTAAGAATATATAATGAATTAGATTATCTTTTACAAGCTAAGATTGATCAAAATGCCCTATATTTAGCGTGTATTTTTCATGATGTTGGCTATGGATCTGAGCATTTTCATAATTCACATCCTATTGAAGGAGCTGATATATGGAAAGAGTATGCTATTTCTAAGCATTTTGATACGGAATTAATAGATTATGTTTACTATCTTATAAGAATGCATTCTAATAAAGAATTACTTCAAAATAAAAATACTCCTTTAGAGCTTGTTATATTAATGGAAGCTGATTGGTTAGATGAAGAAGGTGCAATGTCTATTTGCTGGGACTTAATAACGCTTGGGCATGAAAATCCTAAAGCATATGATGAAGCTTTGAATAAGCTTGAAAAATATTCGGCACATATTTTAAATACTAATCCTTTAGTGACTATTCCTGGTAGAAAGTTTTGGTCAGAAAAGCAAGCTTTAGTTGCTAATTTTATTAAGGAGTTAAAATATGACTTATTTTTGTAATTAAATATATTAGTTTTGACAGTTTTATAGTTGTATTATATAATATAGTTAGATGAAACTAACTGGAGGTTTTATTATGCAAATTATAATCGGAATTTTAATACCCTTTTTAGGTACCACCTTAGGTGCATTATTAGTATTTTTATTAAGAGGGAAGCTTAATGCGAAAATTGAAAAAATGTTACTTGGTTTTGCAGCGGGAGTTATGCTTGCGGCTTCGATATGGTCTTTAATTGATCCGGCTATTTCGATGAGTGAAAATTTAGGAAAATTCGCTTTTTTACCAGCAGCTGTGGGATTTATGATTGGTATTTTGTTTATGTATTTATTGGATATTTTGGTTCCTCATACCCACATAAAGACTGACGAAGAAGAAGGTCTTAAAAGTAATTTAAAAAAGACTACTAAAATGATGTTTGCAGTAACATTACATAATATTCCTGAGGGAATGGCGGTAGGTGTTGTCCTTGCAGGAACATTGTATGGTAACAATATTTTAAGTATATCTTCGGCATTAAGCTTATCAATAGGTATTGCTATCCAAAATTTTCCCGAAGGAGCTATTATTTCTCTTCCTTTATATCAAGAGGGAATGAGTAAACCTCGATCATTTGTGATGGGAGTATTATCTGGTGTTGTAGAACCAATTGCAGCAATAATTACTATTTTTTTAGTTAAGTATATTTCACCTGTACTTCCTTATGTTTTAGCTTTTGCGGCAGGTGCCATGATATATGTAGTTGTTGAAGAATTAATTCCTGAATTTCAAGCAAATGGGCACTCTAATTTGGCTACGATAGCCTTGGCAATTGGTTTTATTATGATGATGATTTTGGATGTTACTTTATCATGAAAAAAGTGACATTAAGTTTAATATAAATTGACAAATTTAATATAATATGTTATATTCATTTTGCAAATTTATTATCAATTCTAATGGCAAAGCAGTAGTGATATTGTGACGCAAAACTAAAGGGTCTTATTCAAGATAGCCAGCTGCAACTAGGCTATCTTTTTTTATCTTTTAGGAGGTGGTATTATGAAGACTAAGCTAATTAAGTCAGTGGTTTTTTTAAGCTTAACATTAATGCTATTTATTTCAACCTTATATGCTTGGTATATTTCTAATACCACTGTAGGCGCAAACAATATTACTGGTAGTATTATAGAGGCTGAAGGTGGTGGCGTTGAGATTCTTGAATCTTCTATCGCGGATAATCCGTATTCTTTATATCCATATCAAGATATAACATTCAAGCTAAAAGCGACACGAAATATAAAAAATCTAGTTGTTGAATTTGATGTAACTATGCTTGAGGAAGCTGAGTATAAAAATGCATTTACTAATCATCCAGAATATACAATGGCTAATTATCAAATGAAAATAAATGAACATTTTTATAGCTATGAGCCTTCTAATAAGGTTGATATGCTATGGCAAATGGCCAGTTTAAATAATATTGCTGACTATTTTACAGGAAAAATTGTTTTTGAAAATAGAACAATTCCTCTAGAGAGTAGAGATTCTCTATATTCCTTTAATGGCATAGAAGCACATACTGGAGATATATTTATATTAAATATTATGCTCGGTAATTTTGAAAATGAAAAATATCCGCAAATTGATTATGAGAATTATTCGATTCTAACTCAAAATTTTAATTGTTATATGTTAGGTACAAGCGTTAAACTATTCTTTACAGTGGAGGGGAAATAGGATGAAGAAGAAAAAAATAATTTTACTTTCGATAATTATATCTATAATCTTAGTTTTAACTGTAAGCGCTTATGCTGTTTTCCAAGCGGTTTATAAAAAATATCCAGCCACTATTACGACTACAAATGTATCATTTATATATAATGGAAAAAACTATCTTTCTGAAATAGAAACAAAGGATATTACATTAAAAAAAGGTGATTATACTGACCTTGAAATGAGTGTAGAAACAATTGGATCAGAGCGTATTATTGTTGATTATAGTATTTCTTTTTCGGTTTTAGAAACAGAAAATGATAAGCAGGTAGAAGATATGCTTCTAGCTAATGTTATTGATGTTTATTATTATAATGGCTATCGCTATGAATATATTGATAGTCTTGCAAATTTCAATACCTTAGATGCACCTTTTCAAGGGAAAATAATTAGTAATAATTTATGTAAAATTAAATTAAGACTTCAATATAGCGATACTACCTTTGATGAATATGATTCCTTGTGTCAAAATAGAAATGTTAAAATTAAAACCGCTGCTTCAGGTGTCATTTCTACCTCACAGGTTCATTATAAATTTGTAGGTACAGAGGACGAATTGAAAAAGGCACTTTTAGCAACTACATCGACCCAAATATATTTGACTAATGATATTGAGCTTAATTCTGAAATTACCACTATTACTAAGCATGGTATTGATATCAATGGACATATATTAACCTTAAATAAAAATATTAATTTTAATTATTTAAAAACTAGTTCAGATGAATTTAAAGATAATCTTTATATTGGTTCATCATCAGATGGTGTAATTAATCCCAATGGTGGAAATATTAATATTGATAGTGATGATATCTTTTTAATTAATAATGATTATATTTCCTCTGTTAGCTTAGGAAATACAAATCCTTATAATAATTTAAAAGCATTATTAGTTAAGAGAATGAATGAAATAAATGGAAAGAAAGAATATCAAGCCGGGGATGAGCTTTCTCTTTTAGATGGAATATGGATTTATAAAAATTATATTAACAAGGATTCTTCATCTAATCTTCTTGAAATTAACTTTATTGATAAAACTATAAAAATAAGTAATAATGCTTTAACTACTAATAGTTTTAGTATATATCTTAGTCTTAATGCTCAGGGTGCAGTTGAACGTGTTTATAGTGAACTTTTAATTAAAGGAAATTCTTTAGATTCCATTTTTACAGCGTTAAAGGATAGTATAAAGGAGAAGAAGGTTTCTTCAACAATAAATCTTAAAGCCTACGATAATGCGACTAATACACACATTGAATATGTAATTGATGATGGTTTTAATGGCTCAATTTTAAATAATAAAGGAATCTATCAAAGTGATGGAATATCTTTTATAGGTAAGATGTCAAAGCTTAATGTTATAAGGCCTAAAATCAGTGTAAAGCTATCTCGTGGTAATGAAACTAAATATTATACTATTGAAACAGCTGATTCCTTTATCGTTTTTCCCTTGACTAATGAGCAAATCGGAACATTACTGATTAATAATTCATCCTTAAGCTTTGTATCAGATAAGGATGCTTTATCATTTGATACCTTACTTACAAGCTTTAAGGATAAGCTTGCAAATGTTAGTATAACTGAAATTAGTATCAATGATAATAAATATCAAAACTATTTAAATAAGATTGATAATACTATTTCCTTTGTAGGATTAAGTGCAAATGCAATTTATGATACATCATTTACAATTAAGCTAGATGTTCTAGTTTCCGAAGGTTATAGTATAACAATTTCTAAAAAGGTAAAAGCTACCCTTCTTGGTAAAGAATCATATGTTACAAAATATGATATAAAGAATCGTTTAAGCTCTAAATTCAATGAGAATGATTATATTAATGGTAATACCTATTCCTTTAATGTTTATGGAGCACTTGCACCAACTGTTAGTGGAAATAAGAAGATTATCTATATTAAATATAATATTCCTTCAGAAAGCCAAAGCTATGTTTCAATCATTTATAAATATGCTACTAATTCACAAATCGAATCACAGGTTGCGTATTTTTTAAATAATAATGATAGCTATGAATTTATTGATATTGATGAAAGAACAATAAAAATTACAAGTTTAAATGGTAATGATACTTTATTTGTATTATTGTCTGATGGTGATCATTATAGTGGAACTAAATATACAATCGATGCTACAGGTGTTAAGGAATCTAGTACTGGTAATTATGCTATATTATATAGTTTAGTAGGGAATGTTAATATCTTAAGTAATAAAGTTCCTCAGGATGAGGTTACAAATGTTAATGTTAAAGCTGAGCTTTATGAATATAGTGATTTTTCAGGGAATGTATATAATGGTTTAACTTATAGTTTTAGCTTTCCTGTGGAAGGTATTATTCACTATGGTAATGATAACGGAAATGTAAAGAATAATTTATTTTATAATGCTTTACAGGATATTTTTGATGCTAATAATGATAATATGATTACTTACAGTGAGGCTCATGCAACTTTATCTAGTGTCAAATCTACACTTGAGGCTAAAGGACTTTTATCAAAATATTTAGCAGTTGATACTAAATATAATTTAGAGTATTTAAAATTTGATGGAATTAGTATTGATTATCTTGATGGCTTAGAAAACTTCAGTAATATTTCGGGTTTTTCCTTTAATTCATGTGGATTTACTGATTTGTCAAGGCTTAGAAGGCTTCATAATTTAACTTATTTTTCGGCTACAAACAATCGTATTACCAATATCGAGCCTTTAAATTTACTTGATAATTTAATTTATCTTAATTTATCAAATAATAGTATTACAAGTATTTCTGATATTGCTTATTTAAGTAGTCTTTCATATCTTAATTTTGATAGTAATAAGATTACCGATTTTGAAGCTCTTGAAAATATGACGACAATTAAAGAACTATATTTAAGAAATATGACTAAGAATGGAACAGAATTTCCTAATGATTTTAGTATTGCTTATCAGCTTACTCTCGTAATGGTAAACTGTGCTTCAAATAATGCTTATCCAACTATTAAAACGGGAAGCGGTAGTGGAGTTGTATTTAATGTGGATTCCACAAAAATTGCGGCCGTTGAGGTACTTAAGCAGCTAGAGACTATCAATCGTGTTTCTAAAATATTATATTTGCCAACCAGCTATATTGATGCAAATGGTACATCTCATACTATTTCATGGAGCACAAGCAATTATAAAGTAATTAATATTTTAAATGAAACAGATCAATATGGCTCTCAGGTTTATAAAATTAATAGCCCTATTATTGATACTCCAATGGATATGATTGCCCAAGTTGATGGTCAATCATTCCAAAGAAGAATCAGGGTTACAGTTATAAAATCGGATGATTCACATATTTTCTTATATTCTAATGGTAATTATTATGATTTAACGGCCAATCCAGATTTAATCCCTGATGCTAGCCTTATAAATGCTTTTTTTACAAGCTTTAATAATAATACTACGGATGAAATTTCATTCACTGATTCAAATGGGAATATAATTACTACAAGTGAAAAATATGTTATTTCTAAAGCTGATTACGATCATGCAATATCTGCGGAGGTTATTTCTACGATTGACTGGTCAAATTATGGCATTGAATCATTAACCGGAATGGTATATCTGGCTCCATATTTCAAAACTGGATCTGGTCAGGCTAAATCTTTGAATCTTGAGGGCAATCCTTTGGATAGTCTAGTTAATCTAAAGTACTTAACGGAAATTATGGAGCTTCGTCTTGGTGGAAGTCAGTTTGATTTTAATGAATTAATTGATGTACAAATAAGCGCTACGGGGACAAGCTATTCAACCCCTTTAAATATAACAAACTTTTATGTGTCAAAATGCTACCGTCTTGATAATGATGATGTTTTAGCAGGATTATTTAAAATTTATTATTATGCAAATAAGAGTCTCAATATCTATATTGATGAAACTACAACTGCTTGGAATCCTTATGAAAAGCTAATTAATAAGAAAATGTCTTATTTACCGTCTATAATTAGCTTTAATGAATTGGGCTCATATGATTTATTTAATACAAAAGGTATTTATACATCATCTTCTGGATTTGAGATATATTTTTATGGAATAAAACATATTTTTAAAGCGTCTAGTTCAAAAATTTATACACGATTTACTAATAAGTATAGTTGGCAAAATAATAATGATTATTTTGATATAACAAATGGTACAATTAATTATAAAAAGCTAATCGCTTCTAATGAAACATCATATTTAGTTTCTAATTTAACCTATTCTAATAGTAAAGGTGTTAGCCTGAACTATGAATATATTTTACAAATTAATTGTGAGGATCGCTCAAACTATGTTGTCGTTTATGATAAAGATAGAACTCTTTTAGGAAATAAAACGGAGGAGACATTATCGAATCTATTCGGTTCAAAAGAGCTAAAGGAGGAAATATTAACGAAGCTTCATAATAGCTTTATAAATGAAACTGCTGTAACTTCTTTAGAGTCGTTAACAGATTCTAATTATGCACTTATTGACAATACATATTATATTTCTCTTAATCGTCTTAAAGGAATTTCATTCAATAACAATTCTTTTAGTTTTTCAAGTATGACCTCAAATGATTATGATTTCCTTTATGGATTAAGATATTTGCCTAATATTAAATCAATCTTTGTTAAGATGGATTTTAATGCTGGTGATGGTGCTGATTTGATAAATCTTGAATCTATTTCAACTCAATGGTCTTATATAGATTTTTCTAATTTAACTACTAGGCTTTCTAATCTTAAAACCATTAACATTAAAGAATTTAATGGCTTAGTTATAAACGATGATATTGGATCAAATATGCCGAATTTATCATCATTGACCTTAAATCAAACGAATAATAAAACCTCGGATTATGAATATTTTGATTTGAATAATTTAAGATATTTTATTTCGAATGGAAAATGCAGCCTAGAATATTTATATTTAAATGGTGTAACCTATAGTAATGGTTCTAATCCAGGATTTTCTAATCCTCAAACAAGGATTTTGATTGATATAAGAAATGCCTATAAGGCTTCCGTAAGCGGGGCTTATAAAGAACCATCCTATTATATTGGTACACCGACATCTAATAAATTTTCAAGCTCAAGTAAGTTATTATTTAATCTTACTGCTGATGGTGTTGTTGATTATGTTTATATTGATTCTAATACAAAGTGGTCGGCATCAGGAGCATCATCAAGTAATACAAAGATAGATGAATTTGATTCCGGATTTGAAGATAAATTATTATCAAATATGAAATATTCCGATTTAGGACTCTCAATTAATGATAATAGATGGTCTAGTCTTAATGAAGATGCTAAGGTCAATTTGGGCTTGGATACAAAGCTAACACTTCCAACTAAATCAGGAAAAATCTTCTTTGGTATTAGTAATACTGAGGACGGTACTAATTTAAAAAATAACTATAATATCGATTGGTATTTATGGAAAATTAGTAATAATAATTTCACAAGCAAGACTAAATTAAATAGTACTAATGGTGATGATTATATTTATACTTGTAGCGAGGATGGATATTTAGTTTTAGTAGGTATTTTAAATAATAAATATTTCTTCATTTATCAATTTGTTGTTGGTAATGGAGATGGTGTTTATAGTATTATTAGCAATAATAATTTAAGATTATGGGCTTTTGTTAATGCTGAGGTCTCAAATTCAAAAGCTTTGACTATGAATCAATCATTAGTTGATTATGTAAGCGTGTTAATGGGTAAAAGCTATAGCTTTAATTCTTCATATAGTTCTAATATTACTATTTCAAGTATTGATGATTTAGCAAATAGTACAATAAAAAAATATTTAATTTCGAAGCTTCAGGATAGAATAACGACATTAAATCTTAATAGTTCTAATTATACTGATTTTAGCTTCTTTGAAGGCTTAACTAGTATTAAAAACTTAAATATATCAAGCAGCGCCTTTATTATTAAGGATTTAAGTATGTTTACATCTTTAGTGAAGGCGGATTTAAGTAATAATAAAAATATAAAGCCTACTATTATTACTAATCTTTCTCAAAGTGTTACGGAATTAAATTTGCAAAATACTAAATGCGATTATAATTTAGATACATTTACATATCTTAAGGAATGGTTTAATAGTGCATCAGCTTCTACCTTAAAACTATCAATTAATAGTACTAGTAGTTCTATTACATCTAGTAATGTTGCTGATTACTTAAGTAGAGTAGAAGAAATTACATCCAAGGAATATGACATCACATCCCAAGGAAATGAATTTTATAATTTATACACATCAGGCAGTGTTTCAACAAATATTTATAAAATTAATTGGGATTTTTATAAAACCTTCCAGTCAACAATTGGCAATTACGCCTTTGTGCCAAATACTGTCACAACCGTGTATGTATCATATAGTCAAACTGGTACAGTGTTTAGTAATATTGCAATTCCCCTTAAGGTAATGGGAAGTACAGCGTCTGTTCCTAGGTTTAGGTCAAGTAAGAATGCTAATGGATTAGGTATTAACGATTTAAACTATGAACTAATAAGCTATGCGATTAATCAAAATGCATTTATATATCAGAATGGAATGTTTGAACTAAAAGATAATGTTGAAATATATTGGTCAGATACGTTATTTAAATCATTATCACCAAGAAATTTTGATAATTTTATTACCAAGGTTGAGGGAAATAATTTTATGTTTTATCTTGTTGATGGAGGAAAGTGTATTATAATACACTTGGATCAAGATTATTATAATTTATATTCCATTGATGATTTTAAGCCAAGCTATACGAAAAGTTCAGATACAAAACTTGATATTATAAATAGCCAAGATTTGCTTAGTAACATTAAATTTGAATTTGATAACTTAAGTTATGAATATTATAACGAAAATATTGATGATAATAACGTTTATTTAAATGTTAAAATGCCTGGTTATATCTTTATTGATGGGGTTCCATATAAAATTTCAATTAAAACAGAAAAGAATGATCATAGTGAGCTTATATATAATGGCTTAAATCCTTCCCAAATTATTATTGATTCAAGTACTTTAGTTTCTAATAAAGTATTTAATGAAGGATCTACAACAACTATTAAATTCCAGCTTTATCTAGACGACTTAAATATTATTCTTGGAAACAAAAAGAATGTTATGTCGATTTCGATTTATCATGGTCAATCAACAGATGTATTAATTGATTCATATGATTTATATGTTGAGGCCTTAAAAGATGATGTGGGGTATTATATTACTTCAGGTGTAAACAAAACAAAGGAATATGTTAGCGAAAGTAAAATCATTTTTGCAACTAAAGAAAATAATACGCGCTATAATTTAGATACAAGTGGTAATATTTATTTAATCCGTGGTAGTGAACTATTTGTATCAGGACGTTTTCAAATTGCTCTTATTAAAATGTTTAAGAATTATTCACTTTATGAAGGAGAAGCTAGTACTCATAGGCTTGGCGTTGTAATTTCAACTTCATCTCGTGAAGGAACAACAAAATTTGCAAATGGTTCTAGTAGTGGTCAATCAGACGCCGTATCTTCGATTGAAGGAATTCAATATTTTTGTAATTTAAGGGAATTTGATGTTGCGGGTGGAATATTCCAAAGTATTGAGCCTTTAAGATCTCTAAGTCTTACTAAGTTTTTATATCGAACATCAGATACTAATACCTATACAATGGTAGAGGATTTCTCTCCATTACTTGCGGGCTCTTTAAATTCACTAATTGAATTTCAATATGCATCAAGATCTAATACCTTTGTTAATGATTTTTCATTCTTATTAAAATTTAATAAATTAAAATATGTTTATATGTTTAGTGTAGGAGTTCAAAATGGTAGTCAAACAAGCACTGGACCTGGAGATTCTAAAGCTTATAAGCATATGTCACTTTCAAGCTTTGCTTATTTAGTTGATGCACTTAATAATAAGAATATTGAGGTTATCATTAATAAAAACATTTTAGGTTCAAATCCTTATCTTGAGGCTGTAACGCAAAAATGGAATCCTGAATATACTGTAAGGGTTAAGGCTGAGTATAAGGAAGCTATAAGGCTTTTAAATCTTTATGAAACCTCATCAGTATTTGATATGAGCCCGACGATTAGTAATAATTATATTTTAAATGTAGGAATATCTGATAACTATGTTTATCTTCCGGCAACATTAAATGATAGTGGAAACCTATATTTGATTAATTATCAAGGGGCATCAGCTTTACTCGGTGAATTTAAGTATATCTTAAAAACAAGTTCGGGTGAAGAAGAACTTACAGGTGATGAGGCGCTTTCACTAATTAAAACAGTAGATTTTTATACTAAACAAATTGCCAAAGAAGCGGTTCTTTATGTTAAAATAAAGATAGCATCTAATACAATAAAGGATAAATTTATTGATTGTGGTTACATGAAGGTAAATATGCGTATATTAGTTGGTAGTGGTGAATCGAAATATTATACGGAAAGAGTTTTAACCTTAAGCTTTAGCTAGAAATGGAGGTGTATCGATTATGAAGAAGAAAAAAATAATCATTTTAATTATATGCATAAGTGCTTTTCTTGCAATTGGAGGATTTATGACTTATGCGATTAATGTAAAAATTGAATATAATTATAATTTAACAGTTGATGCACCTCGTATTAGCTCTAGGTGCGACGGTAATTCTCTTGAAATTAGCTATGCTAGTGATATTGATACCCCATCAACAATTGATATTGTTCTTCCAATATCTACCAAAATTAATAATTTAGAGCCTACGCATATATCAAATTATTATAATATTTACACTAATTTAGGTATATCAAGCAGTTATATCTTAACTAGTATTCCGGACAATTATTATATATATGCTAATAATATTTTTTATATTAATAAGACCAATGTCTTATATCAAAACGAATATATTGATTCATATGATAGTTTAGTTCAAGCTAATTATAGTAGCTACTATAATAATCTATTTGATTATTTAAATAATAAAAATAAACTATATAGAGCTAGATATATTATGGTTGATGACATAAAAATTGAAGATGATTATACTATTACAAGACCAATATCCTTAGACATTTTGGCTAATTGCAATTTGAGTTTAAATGGGAATTTAATTATTAATAATTTTAATTCGGGTAATTATTATTTAAATAATTGGGGAAAAATTAATTCTAGCACTAGTAATATTATTTTAAATCATCAAAAAAACAATTATGAAATTAAGGATAATATTAAAGCATATGTTATTGTTAATGAGGATTTAAATGCTAATGATGCTAAAAATTTTATTTTGAATTATATCCCATCATATATTACAAATGAAATATATTTACCAAAATATTATATGTCATCTAAAATCAGCTTTAAATATGAGATTGGTTCTGATGATGTAAAGGAAGAATTTAATGGCATTGTTAGTTCAAGTAGAAAAACTAAGCTTTTTATTACGATTAGCGATGGCCAAGAAGAATATATTGTATCTAAGGATGTTATTTTAGGTGATAGTGATGAGTCAGTATTAAATATTTTAAAATTAGAACTTTCATCTAATAATTTATTTAAAGATTATGATTTATTAAAGCTACTTACTTCATTAGGAATTAAAAGAGATATTGAAATTACGCTTGGTGATAATGCTTATCTTGTTTATAATGAAATTAATTCTCTTTCTAGTATAAGATTAACTTATAATGATGGCTATTATTATGAAAATAAACAGGTTAATGGGCTTACTATTAGACGTGGTCTTTCTTCAAGTAATAATTTTGATTTAACAATTGGTAGCCTTTCATCATCTATTTACTTAGGTGATATTTCCCTTGAAGAAAAGGTTTCTTATCTTAAGGAATATTTTCATACATATGTCGTAACTAAAAATAATTTACCATATGATATTATATATCAAATCGATAATAAAACCTATTTGGGTAATAATATTATTTATGATGGAATTTTATTTGATAATTTAAATTATAAAATTATTGACGCAAAGGGCATTGATTTTACTGATTATAAGGTAGCAAATGGTGCGATTACCTTTAATCAACCTGATAACGAATTTGATAAATTATATTTAGTTTATTTTAATGATAATGATGAATTGTTTAGAATTGATATTAGGCGTTCCTTAAATGGTAGTTCGGGTGAAAGTAGCGATTTTGAAAGTAACAATCCCTTTGATATTTTGTTTACTGATGATACCAATTGGCTTAAAACTAATACATTTATAATGCCTGCATCATATAGTGATTTTTATGCTAATATTTCTATTATATCAATTAATGGTGAGGCTTATAATTATGATAATTATTTAGGACAAAAAACTGTAAGAGGAGTTACCTATTCAAATATTAAGCTTCATAATATGATTTATATTTCTAAGAATAAAGTATATGGTACATCAAACTATGCTAAAGAAATCAACATTAATATTGATCCTAATTATATTCCTGATTCTAATTCAGTTGTAGCAATACGCTGTGAGCTTTATAATCTAGGTGCCGGTGAGGTAACAGCTGTTCATAATTATACCTTGACCATTCCTGGTATTTTGAAGTGCGGACGTGAGGCTTTAGATGGATATTTCCCTAATATATTTGTGGATAACACCTTTTATGATGCAATTATAGCTCATCTTAAAAATAATAATGAAGTTGATTATTATAAGGATGTAGATGATAAAAGCTATTTACTTGCGAATATTAGATATTTGACTAACTTTAATTTAGGTATTAAAAGTGATACTGAAATTGATATTTCGGGTATTGAAACCTTAACAAATACTAATTCAATTGTGCTTGATAATATCAATATTAAAAGCCTAAGCCCCTTTAAGTATTATAATTCTGATGAGCTTGAGGTTTTAAGCCTTAAGAATTGTCAAATTGATAAATCAAAGTTATATGATGATTCATCATGCTTATATTCATTATCAGTAATATCACTTGATTTAAGCTATAATAATTTGAGTGCTGTAACATCATTTAAGCACATGTTTTTTAGAACGGTTGAAACTCTTAATTTAGATAATACTAGACTAAAAACTATTTCTGGTATATCTGATGTAATTAATCTTAAGGTATTATATTTGAGAAATAATGAAATCGAAAATTTTGAGGCTTTAAAATATTTGAAGAACATTTCAACTGTTTATCTTGAGAATAATGCATCATCAAGTATTTATTACGGAAACGAAGGCTTAGCTAATCTTTGTGTCTACTATTGGGTATTTAAAACATATAAAGCTAATATTTATATAACGAATGATACTATTTTTAGTCTTGCTAATTATGAAAAGATTGAGAATATGATTTTAGCCCTTAATGCCTTTGTTTTGCCAACAAGGATAAGTAATGGTGAGCATGATAGAATATCTAAAATCATTTTTGGATATAATGTTGATGGTATTACATTTAGTATTGAATCATTTATAAATGGTAAAATATTGGTCAAGGCTGTAAGTGGAGATCTTACGTGCTACCGTGAATTTTATTATGAGGAGGCTTAGAATGAAGAGCAAGCGACTTTATCTAATTGCAAGTATTACTATTTTATCAATTGTTTTAATTGGATTTGGAATAACATATGCTTGGTTTTTACCTAAGGCTAACTCTAGCGTTATTAAATCAGGTGATATTTCCCTTAATATAACAGGATATGTTAATCAAACAGAGGGTGATGATAATACAATTTGTCAGAATTATCCTAAAGCCTTGAAGAATGACACTATTGATTTGAATCTTAATTTTTTTGATAATACTCTAACATTCGGCTTTGTAATTGAAAATACATCTAAGGCTGATGCGAATGTAGAAATTAAGCTTTCTGATTTTTCTAAATATATTTTTGAATCATATGGTAATGAAATTACAACAGCATTAAAGAAAAAGGCTGCCTTATATAATTCTAAATTTTTCCTTTATTTTGATAGAGCTAAGCTTGTTGATGGTAGTGATATATCAATAAATGATGGGAAAATTACATTTAATGATAGTGTGGGAGAAAATATTGAACTTCTAAGCCCTGATTTTGTTTGTGAGGATAAAACTTTGTTTTTATGGAAATATAGTAATAATAATCCGTTTATAAATTTCAATGTTAATATTGGCGAAACAAAAACAATTTATATTTCTTTAAAAAATTCACAATCATCTACTTCAATAAAGGTTGATTACTTAAATTGGCTTTATAGTTATGGAATTAATTATATAAAAGATATAAAGAATATCACAGATGAGGAAGCAATTAAAATATATCTTAAAAGGTATTATGATGAAGAGGTTTCGACACTTTTAAGTGATGGAGATCAGGTTGTCTTGCCTGATACAATATTTAATTTAGATTATTTTGAGTTTGTAGCAAGTACTAAAAAAATTAAAATACAATAAAGAGGAACAATTTAATTTTGTTCCTCTTTATTGTATATTTGCAAAAAAAATTATTTTTTTTAAATTCCATTTTTATCTAAGCTTTTGTCTTCATCCCCAAAACTACATTTTTAATTGACATTTACAGTTTAAGTATTGATTTTCGTTTTATTCTCATATCAGTACCAACTTTCAATGTCATTAGTATATCAAATAATGTAAGTATTAACAATAATTGTGTTAAATGATAACATTTTATTTGTTAATATATGTAAAATTATATATAAATTTTGTCATAAAAATGAAATGACAAAATTCGATAAAATGATGAGAAAAAAAGTAAAATCATGTCGATTATTGTTGAAATGAATTTAATATTTCTTTTTTTTGTAAAAAGTTTTACAAAAAAAGATTGAATGATTTAATTTATTTTTATATACTATGTTAAAGCTTATAAAAATGGGGTGAGTAGATAAATGAAAATGTTTAAAACAATTATTTTCTTTTTTGTTTCATTAGTCGCTGTTTCAAGCTTGTTAATGATTACATTATTTCATTATTCTTCAAAATTTAATAGAAATCTTTTTAATATGGCTTCAAATAATTTAGAATCAACATATGATGCGGTTAGTCAAATTTTTTCACGTCAAATTGAAGAGAAGAATAATGATTTAAAGATGATTAACTTATATTTAAATGACGAAAAGGATGAAGTTACAATCAAAAAGTATTTGAAGTCGGTTATAACAAAGTCAGATATTGATAATTTTTATTTTGTAAATGATAATGACTTTTATAATGTTGATTGCAAAGCTATATTTAATGAGGCTTCTTTTAGTTCTTATGGCATGGATGAAAATTTTAGATTTGACGGACAAACATTTTATTTTATATTGAATGTTGAGGAAAAAAATTATCACAATATTAAATATAATAAAATAGCTATAACCTATGATGAGGATAATTTTTTATCAAATGTTTCAATTAAAGCTTATAGACAAGAATGTAATTCAGGTATTTTTTTAAATGACGGTAGGCTTTTATCTAATCTTGAGAATGATTTTTGGGATTATGATAATATATTTGAATTGTTAGATCAATTTGAATTTAAGGATAATGATATATCGTTCGCTAAAGATATAAATTCAAAAAAATATGGTACTTATGAACTTAGGTATAATAATAAAGATTATTATTTACATTTTAAAAAAACAATAATTGATGGTGTTATATTAATTGGACTTATTCCACGGCAAGCAATGCATTTGACAGTGAGTAAAATTCAAACGGATACAATTATTATGTTAAGTGGTTTTGGAGGAATTATTTTGAGTTGTATTTCTTTGAATGTTTTTCTATATTATAAGAAAAAATTAAAAATTAAAAACAAGGAACTGACTACGCAAAATATTTTGTTTCAAACATTATCAGAAAATATGGATGATATATTTGTACTATTAGATAAAAAACTAAAGCCTGTATATGTAAGCCCTAATTCACTAAGGTTAATTGGAGTTTCACCAATTGAAATAAAAGCCGATATTAATAAAATGTTTGAATGTGATGCTTCTAATGTTAATCCCTTAATAAATAATGCCAAAAATCTTAAAATTGGCCAAAGTATTGAAGTTGAAAGAAGACTTAGAAATAATGCTACGGGAGAGACTTATTGGTGTTTAGATAAACTATATCATTTAAGAGAAAAGAATGATGATATTTATATTTGTATATTATCTGATAGAACGAAGGAAAAGAAAAACTATGAGCAAATTGAAACTGCCCTTGACGTGGCTAAGCAGGCTAATTATGCTAAGACATCTTTTTTAGCAAATATGTCTCATGACTTAAGGACTCCAATGAATGCTATTTTAGGATTTTCTAACCTTTTACTTGAATGTGACGATGAGACTAAAGCAAAAGAATATGCTTCTAAAATTAATTCCTCTAGTAAAATTCTAATGGACATAATAAATGATATATTGGATTTGTCTAAAATTGAAGCTGGTAAACAAACTATTAATATTTCAAATATTAAAATTGATGATGTTTTGAAAAAAATTGAAATGGTTATTAAGCCTCTAGCTAATAAGAAAAATATTACATTTAATATATATAAGAAAAACATAATACATAATGATATTGAAACAGATAGATTAAAGCTTGTTCAGGTTTTTACTAATGTTATATCAAACTCAGTTAAATATACAAATGATGGGGGACTTGTGACCTTTTTAATTAAAGAACTTCCAAGTGAATCAACAAGAGTAGGTAAATATGAATTTATTATTGAAGATAATGGCATTGGCATGAGTAAGGATTTTTTAAATGATATTTTTTTACCATTTGCTAGAGAAAAAGATAAAGTAAAGGATATTCAAGGAACTGGGTTAGGTATGCCAATTGCTAAAAATATTATTGATCTTCTTGGGGGAACAATAGATGTCGAAAGTGAAGAAAATAAGGGGACAAAATTTACAATTAGATTTGATTTTGGAATTGTTAATGATTCGGTTAAAGTAGTGACTCAAGATACATCTATGGACAATGATTTAGATTTAGGCGGAAAAAGAGTATTAGTTGTAGAGGATAATGAAATAAATATAATCCTTATAACGGAAATTCTTAAAAAAAATAATATTATTGTAGATGTTGCATGTAATGGAGAAGAGGGGGTTAATAAAGTAAGATTAAATCATAATTATGATTGTATTCTTATGGATGTGGTAATGCCAGTAATGAATGGATATGAAGCCACAAGAAAAATAAGAAATCTAAATTCAGATTATGCTAAGAATGTTCCGATAATTGCAATGACTGCAAATGCTTTTTTAACCGATGTTGATGATGCGATAAAGTCAGGTATGAATCAACATATATCAAAGCCAATTGATTTTAAAAAATTGTTTTCTTTGCTTAAAAAAGTAATTAAATAGCATTGTAATCAAAAAAATATATCACGAATGATAAAATTATATTAAAATAAAAAGAAAAAAGTTAGAATTTTATTCAAAAAATGTTAATAATTTTTAATAATTATATTGCATCATTAAAATAAAAGTTGTATAATGTAGGAAATTCAAAAGAATATTCGAAATAATAAACAATATTTTTAGGAATTGAGTTAAGTATATTTTATGAGGTGAGTTTGATTATGAAGAAAAAATTATTAGTATTAAGTGTGTTAGCTTTAAGTGGAATATCAGCTGCAACTTTAGCATCTTGTGATAAGTTTGTTGGAGGCTCAACGACAACATCAACTCCTAGTGAGTCTGTTCCTCGTACAGTAACAGGAATTAGTGTGACGGGACAAAATACTGTGTATGGTATTGGCGATTCTATTGCTCCAGGTGCAAGTGCAAGAGTTGCTATTAATTATTCAGATGGTACATCTTCAGATTCTACATCAACTGCTAAATTTGATTTTAGTGCTGTAGATGCGTCTAAGGCAGGTAAGTATACTGTTAAGGTTACATGTCAAGGTAAGGAAACTTCTTATGAGGTTGAGGTTAAAGAATATGTATTTACTGGTATTGAAGCAGATACATCTAAGGCTGATTTAAATTATCATTTGTATACAGTATATAATTTTGATGATGTCGTAATTAGTGCTTTATATAAGCACCCAGTTACAAATGAGGTTACTAAAAAGGTTTTAAATAATGCGGATGTTGCATTTAAGGTAACTGATAGTAATAACACTGAAATTGGTACTCAATTCCCAGCTATTGGCGATTATAATGTTGAGGCGTCATATAATGATGCTAAGTGCAATTTTGCAGTAAAATGTGTGCCAGTAGATGCTAAAACAATTGCAGAAGCAATGGAAGTAGCAAGCAAGACTGAGTCTTCAATTTCATCAGGAAGTGCAGTTTATACATCTACATATGGCATTGGTTCCGAAAGTGGAGATTCATATGAAACTCATACTGATTCATATGACTATGTATATGGTAACAGCTTTGTAAAAGTTAAAAAGGAAAATTCATATAATGGTGAAAAGCGAAATCTATATTATTCATTAAAGTCAAATGGTGAGCCATTTGTTGTGGCAGTAGATTTGGATGAAAACGGTAATGAAACAGGAACTCCTTATATTCCTACTGATTTGGAATTTAATCCAAAGGCTATTGATGCACAATATTTACCATTAAATATATTTAAAGATGGAACTAAATATAACGGAGTATATAATACTATTAATGCATTATATAAAGAATTAGAAGGAGTTGTTGGTGATCCATATCAAGAATTGGGCGAATGCTCTCATCTTGATAATGCAACAGGATTCAAATTTGGATATAATAGATTAAGATCGGCTTATAATAGATGGTATTATGAAAGGGTTACAGTTGAATTTACTTTAACTGAGGCGGGAGCAATTAATAAAGCTTATATTAATATTGATAAATATATTAGTGAAGAAAATCCGGCTTATGGTGAGACAGATTATGAAGCTGGAACAGCATTACCTTCTGACCTACCTATTGAAATAAAAGAAAAGCAAGATGAAGCAGGCTTGACAAAGAAGTACTTTGTATTTAAAGATGGTGCAGACACTACTCCTTCTGATTCAAGCAATTGGAAATTTAATCAGGAGTCTGGCGTTAAGGCTTCAGATGATGAAAATCCATATCTAGCAAGTAAGATTACTGTTTCTGATTTTAAGATTTTTGATGCAAATAATAAAGAGCTTAACGATGGTGAAAGAATTTCCTTAGACCTAGATAATGGTAATAGTGTTAAGGACGAAGGAAATCATAGATTTGAATTAACATTCTCTATTGGTAATGTCTTACCTGAAACTGCAAATATTGATCTAGATGCAATAGATGTTGAAGTATCTGGTGTTGGTAAAGATGGACATATTGTAGGGGACTTTGATCCTGCATATGCAACTGTAAGTAATTATGACGGAAGTATTACTTTACGTTTTAATAGACCAGGTGATTATGATGTTACATTTAAAACATCTAGTGTAACAAAGACGATACATTATAGTGTTGATTATGAAGCCCCACTTACTATCGAGGGTACAGTTCATAATGGCGAAAAGGATTCTTCATTTAGTCCTGAAAGCTCTTTTGCAATGTATAAGTCAAATAAGATTTATATTGGTGCAAATATTGGTGACAATAATGGTGGAAACGGAGATGCATTCGAACCTGGATTTACTGCTGTAGTTGATAAGACAACTGCAAAGCTTGAAAAGACTACTTTAAATGTAAATGGTAAGGATGTTGAGTGCTATGCATTTACAGCAACAGAAGCAGGCGACTATGTTATTACCATAACAGGTGCAAAACCAGATTCTGATAGAGCTGCAGCAACTTCGACATTGAAAATTAATGTTGCTGATAACCCAACTTTGGCTAGTATTTTAGCTAAGTATGATAATAAGTATGAAGCAGTAGTTTCTGAAGACGAAATTTATTCTTTAGAATTTACTGATAAGAAATTTACTGTTTATAATAAATATGACCATACAAAGTATGCAGAGTATGATTATACTTATGATGCAGAAACAAGAACATTTGTTTGTATTCCAGGAGGAAATGCTTCAGGTATTGATAAGAATTTTGAACTTACAATGAGTAATTACTACGTATTATCCTTAGTTGATGTTGATACAAAAGCAAGCTACATTCTTAAGAAGCCTACAAGTGACATTACGGATGAAGATTGGGCAGTATTAAAAGGAAAATATGAAGCCACATTAGGTTCAACATCTTATACATTTGATTTTAAACAAGGTGACACAAAAGGTGAAGGTAGTTTCACAGTAACAATTGGAACTAAAAACTGTGCATATACATATAAATATGAAAACGAAACAGGAAAATTGTTGACATCCATTGCGATAGACGGAAATGATCCACTTTCTACATTTACACTTAGTGTTAAGAATGCCACTATTACATTGAGTGATGGCTCTAATTCTGTAAATCTAACTGAAAAGAAGAATGATATTAATGAAATTTTAAAAGGAACATATACTGCTTCATTTGATAATTCAGGAAATGGTGAATATGAATATGAAATTACGTTTAATGATAACGGAACAGCGACCTTAAAAAATAAAAATAAGAAACGTGAAAGAATTTGTTCTTATACCTATAATGAAGAAACTGGACAATTGAAATTTACTAAAATATCTGGGTCTAGTTCATCTGTTGGAATTGAGAGTAAAATATATGTTATTGATGGCCAGTTGACATACAAAGGGCCTGTTATGGGTGGTAGTCCTGTATTCAGTCGTAATGGGGGAAATGAAACTCCAGATGTTGTTGAAGTACCTGAGGAATATATTGGAACATGGTATGGCGTTGATTCATATGATAATTCACTTATAACAGTTGAACTAAGTGCAACTACTGTAAAAGTTACAAGTGCAACGGTAACTCAAACATTTGATGTTCAAACTGTTAAGGATGGCACTATAACTGCTGGCATGGTAACATTAGTTCTTGGTAATAATTCAATATCATACAATTATAGTAATGGATTTGTAACTTGTACATTATCAAAAGAAAATCCTTTATTAGGTGTTTCAACTGAACTTCAAGGAACTTATGAAGGTATAAATCCAGATTCATCTGAAAATGTTACTATTGAAGTTGGTGAAAAAACTGTTAAATATGATGGTTTTACTTATACAATTAGTAGTGTTGAAAATGGAACCTATAAGTTTGTAGATAAAACTGCTCCTAATTTCTTTGTTTTGCTTGTAGTTGGTGCAGATCAGAAAATAACATTTACAACAGATTCAAATGCAACATTCGAAATTCATCTTAAAGGTTCATCTACAGTTGTAGAAATAAGTGAGAAATATATTGGTTCATGGGTTAGTGCTGATGGTGATACGTTAGTTATTACAGCTGATGGCGTTGAATATAATGGCGAAGCAATAGAAGTAGTTAGTGCATCTGCAGATGCTGGTATCGAAGTTGATAATTTTGGTACAAGCGGTGTTATTTTCTTTGATGAAAATGGTGCTCTTAACTTTAGAAATGGTTCTCTTTATACTGTATTTACAAAAAACAATGGATCAACAAGCGATTCGTTGATTGACCAATATGTAGGTGTTTATGATGGTTCATATGATTCAGTATTGACGATATATAAAGATAGAATCACATGTGAAAGTGGTAGCGATGTATATGAGTATACAATTACAAATGTAACAGAAACGTCTATTGTTACAACAACTATCGTATTTGGTGTAGAGAGTGAATTTACATTTGTGATTAATGCTGATAAAACAATCATAGGAGAAAATGATGAAGAGTTTACAAAACGCAATTCATCTAACACACCAACTGTAGAGATTGATGAATCACTTCAAGGTACATGGAAAGATGAAACTAATAACATTACATTAGTTATTAGTGCATCAAGTGTAAATTGGAATGATATTGAATGTACAGGTGTAGCTTATAGTGAAGGAGATTTATCATTCAATTACGATGATGTTGAGTATATTGGTGGTATTAATACGACTACTAATAAGCTTGAAATCAGAAAAGGAACTACTGAATGGTATACTTTTTCAAAGCAAACACCAAGTGAAAGCAATGGTGAAGTTGATTTATCATCATATGCTGGATGGTATGTAAATGGTAATGATCAAATTGCTGTTATTTCTAATGGAATTCTAATTGGAAAAGATACCTATACGATTGATAGCAAATCCTTAGTAGATGGTGTTCTTACAATTGAAGCATCTTTAAATTCTACAAGTATCTCTATTACAATTACAGGTAATTCATTAGTATATAATGAAGTTACTTATACAAAACAAGTTGACTAAGAAAATTAGATAAATAAGGTAAAAGATCGATAATTATATCGGTCTTTTATCATGTAAATAGTAAGTATCAAGTTTCTTTAGTTGAAAAATATAATAGTATAAGAAAAATGCGAATATATTTCGAATAATATTCGAAATATATTGTCGAAAATTATTGATTTTATATTGATTTTATATGTATAATGTAATAGAATAATAACATAATGTTTTTAAAATTTCAATTATTTTGTTATTCTAAACAAGATGAGGAGGAAAATGTATGAATGAGGGATTTATAAGTTTTAAAAAGAAAATCTTAAAGGAACATTTAACTAAATGCTTAATACTATCTATTTCTCTTGGTCTTATAGTCTTTGGTGGATTATTTCTTTTGTGGAAATTACAAGCTATTTCTCTTCCAATTTGGATGGTAATAATTATTCCCGTAGCTTGCTTTATTATTAGCTTTTGTGGACCATACTTTTTATTAAAGCCATGTGACAAGAGAATTGCAAAACGGTTAGACCATGAGCTTAAGCTTAATGAAAAAGTTCAAACTATGGTGGATTATAAAGATAGTGATGAATTTATCGCATGTCTTCAAAGAGAAGATACAGAAAATAAATTAAAAGCCATTTCTTTAAAAGCCTTAAAATTTAATTTACCAATCGCTTTAATTGTACTTGGTATAATCGGTGTTGCATCTACAACTACGGCTGTTTCAATCCCTATGAAACACGAGCAAAGTCCTGTTGAGCCTGAAAAGCCATTTACTCTAACTGAGCTTCAAATTAAAAGAATTGAAGAGATTATTGCAAAGGTTAAGGAATCTAATATTAATTCTGAGCTAACTTCAAGCTATGAGAATGAATTGAATGCATTAATAGAAAAGCTTAAAGTAATAACTAAGCAAGATACAGTAAATGAAGAAGTGCTAAAAACGATTGAAAAAATAACTAAGGAAATGAACGATACTAATAAGAACAAAGCTATCGGTAAAGCTTTAAATAGTATTGAGAGCACATTTTATGATGATAATGGTAAATTTAAGCCTGTTTCTTCAAGAAAAAATGCTTTTGTTGGTAAGTGGATGACAAAGGATGAACAGAAAAAAACAATAACAATTACAAAAACATTAGTAAATGCCAATGGAAAATCATATGCCTTTGAAAAGGAATTAGCTTCAGGTAATTATGAGCCAGGTGATACTATTACGGGATTTATTCCAGGTAGTAAGACTGAAAGCTGTGAAATCATTATGGGAAATGACTATATCACATACAATAAAGAAAATTATTATTTGTATGAAGGATATACAAAAATTAGAGATTTAGGTCGAGCAATTTATAATTTTGAAGGTAATTTAAACAATTATTTTCAAGGAATTAAAAATGATTATTCTGAGCTTTCAAGCGGATTATATGGTTGGCAATATACATATGCAAAAACAATTGTTGATTCAACCGCGATAAAGACGGCAATTGAATCAACAAATCTAGTAGAAAATGATTATTATAAAGCTTTTATTGAGTATAGTGATACCATTAACACTGTACAAAATACATCAGTATCAAAGGTTTTAGATTTAATTAATGAAGCAGTAGATACTCTTGAGAAAAATATTACAAAATTAGTTAATCTAGAAATGAAAAATCGAGATACAGTTTATTATATTGAGGATGAATTAAGAGATATATTTGGTTTAGATCCTGCAAGTAGAATTGATGACAAGCTTGAAGAAGATAAAGATATTTCAAGTGATGACGATTCAAATAAATCAACAGCTGATAAAGTTAGTGGTGGTGGATATGGTGAAGGTGAGACAAAGTATGCTCACGATGATTATTTCTTCCATTATGACCCTTCAACAGGTGAGTCTACATTCTATGCATATGGAAAATTCTATACAACATATCAAGGCTATTTTGAAGCCTTATCAAATGAGGGTGTTTTAACTGATGAAATGCGTGAATTTATTGAAAG
The DNA here is from genome assembly GCA_001916215.1 of Clostridium sp. CAG:307_30_263. Taxonomy (GTDB): domain Bacteria; phylum Bacillota_I; class Bacilli_A; order Acholeplasmatales; family Anaeroplasmataceae; genus CAG-307. The sequence continues at coordinate 146 of MNRZ01000020.1, read as the reverse complement.
CTATTTTAACAAGTTAAATACTGGCCTTGATAGCGAAAAAAATAAAAATTAGCTTACTATAAATAAATCAAGAGATATTTGAAAAAATATTTAAATTTATTTATATCAAGCATAAAAATCCTCGATTTTATCATTTTTTAAAAACG
>MNRZ01000019.1:36189-36504 GCA_001916215.1 Clostridium sp. CAG:307_30_263 | reverse complement strand
TATATTAAGGGATTTTTTTATACCTTTAGTTCTAGTATCATTTTCATCTTCTTGGGTTATTCTTGTGGATAGTTTGAAATACCAGAAGTTATCAAAGAAGTTACATATTTTTGTTAGGGTTTGGGCTATGCTTCTTAATATAGCATAGGGCTTTGTTATATCATTTCTTTTATATTTAGCTTTACCTTGTCTTAAGGATGATTTTGATACTTTTGTTTTCTTTAGGAAATATTTTGTTAATTTATTAAGTCCTATAAATGGTAAATAGTAAATCATTAATAAAATAGGGTACTTCTTTTTTCTTTCTATTATCGT
>MNRZ01000019.1:0-36106 GCA_001916215.1 Clostridium sp. CAG:307_30_263 | reverse complement strand
AAAGAATGTAGCTGCGCCATCTTCTCCTACTATCTTTTTATCATCGTGGCTATTGTATTCCTTATCAAATTCTGATAGAGAAATTACAATATATTCTTCTAAAGGATAGATATTTGCGGGTTTATTGACTCTCATATAATCGAAGTTAAATATTTTAGAATAATCATTAAATAGAGGTGAATATATTACATAATTGGAAATGATAAATGAGCTTCTTTCATTTAGTAATTTATAAATCTGAGTATATTCTTTATGTTCGGGATACATATCAGGGTTTTGTCTTACTTTGGCAAAATTAATATACTTATATTTCATTTCGTATTCTAATAATTGATTTTCTAAGTCTTCAATGAAGTTTTCTTCACAAGCAAGGCTTAGGCTCATATTTAATAATGTTTTTCCAGTGCCTGGACAACCATTATTAAAGCAGGTTTGGGTTAAATCATTTTTCACGAAGTCTTTTAGTCTTTCATGATTTTTCTTTAGTTTATAATTAGCTCTTGAAATAGCTTTTAAAAATATTAGTATTATTAATATAGGAATCCACATCCATAAAGGGATATATTTTAAATAGGGATAAATTAGAGTGAATAAGAATTTTAGAATACTAAATACAACTAAATAGGTTTCTAAATTTATCATTCTTATTCCATAAACAATAATAAATATTACTGCTTCAACTAGGATTTTATATAGTATTCCTGTACCTAAGAGAATTCCTAATATTATTAGAGTTATGGTTCTTCTATTTTTACTTAGGAATTTTATTATTAATTTAAAGCCTTTTATTACGCTTTTTCTTAGATTAGTGATTCGTTGGTACTTGCCTCTATCCATTATTCGGGATGGATTAAATAAAATAGCTATTATAAATTAATAACTACCAAGTAATTATTTTATCTACAATTTCCTTTTGTTCAGTCGATGTTCTTCTAAAATAAATTATGGTTATTTAGATATTAGTTATACTAATTTTATCTTCAAGAAAGTTTAATTGTGGATACAAGCCAAGTTTAAATATGATAGTCCTGAATACAAAATTTTAAAAAGTTACTGGAGAATTCTTTCAACTTATTATATAGATGTTGAAGGTGACAATTAATACAATCCTTTAACAAAAAAATATTGTGATGTTAATACAATTTTAGATTATGCTACTAATTTGGATTCCGATTTAACTAGTGCTTATAAATTAACACAGGATTTTTTATATGGAATTAGGACTGTTAAATATGAAAATTCAGCCGAATGGTTAGACAATTGGATATCAGAAGCTTCTACTTCTAATATAAAAGAATTTATCGATTTAAAATCAATGTTTTATAATTGGAAACAGGAAATATTAAATTCTTTTATTTGCTTTGGTGAAAAGAAATTACATAATTGCTATATTGAAGGTATTAATAATCAAATTAAAGTCATTAAGAGAATAGCCTTTGGTTATCAAAATTTCACTCATTTTAGAAATAGAATTATGTACATAATTAATAATGGTGTTTCAGCTTATAAACGTGTTGATGTTTCTAAAATATATAGAAAACCACGTAAAAAGAAATAATTTATAATTACAAATTTAATGTTTTCATTTTCAAAAAAAAGATGATAAATTATCTACCCTAGATTGGATAGCTTTTACCATCTTTTACTTTTAGCCTTTTCAATTCTAAGGTAGACATCTATCTACCTATTTTTAACAAAAATCATAATTATTAAAATAATTAGGCCAAATAAAATAAATGATAATATCAAATATAACGCATTAAATAATGTTTCAACAGTTCGTTTCTTAGTAAATTGTTCATTTTCTAAATCATTTCCATCAATTACATAATCAGAAACACATTTAAATCGATAATTAACATAATAAAACGATTTACTATCTTGGATATCGCCAAAATAATCAACCATCATTAAGAAAACACTTAAAAAAATCATTTTTAAACTATACAATATAATTTTTTCTTTTGTATCAAAATCAGTATCATATTTAATTATTGTAAAATTAGAATTTTCATCAATATCAAATTCTTTCTCATCTATAATTTTTTCACAATGCTTTTTTCCATTTGACTTATATTTGATTTTTAATATATTTTTCGATTTTTTTACCTTTATTATCATTAAATCACCTAAATATTCTATTTGCATCTATAAACTTGTTTGTAATTTTGCATTCATTCAAGTAGTCAAAATCAAGCATTAATTTACTTAAATAATTACTTCTTGCAAGCAAACCACAAAAAATTATTGAACTCAATGAAGACCCACTCTCAGTAGTTAATTCAAATTGCATATTTATCCTGCTGAGAGAAATTACTGGAATCTTGTATCCAGGGATTCGTACTGTAGAATCAAAATTATTTGAAAAAAGATATTTAGATCCATCTTCAATTTGACTTTCAACACTAATTACACCATTCATTCTTGCAGGATAAGTTGCATTATCATTTTGAAAATCACCAATAGATGATACTACTAGGATATCATTTTCCAAAGCCAAATTAATGCTATTGGATATTTCTTCATTTTCAAAATTCATACCCATGCTCAAATTAATTATATCAACTTTTAATTCAATTGCTTTAAGAATCGCTAAATTCACATTTTTATAATTACTGCTACCAAAATTATCCATCACTTTCAAAATAATTAACTTTGGATTTTTTAATATTCCAATAAAATTATTTTTAGTTCCAACCAATACAGATGTTAAAGCAGTTCCATGCCCATAATCATCAGTAACATCATAGCTATTATTTATAAAATTATATTCATAAATTATATTACATTCATTCAAATCATCTGTTTTAGTAAGTCCAGAGTCAATAATAGCAATAGTTTTATTTGTTTCGCTATCTCCTTCAATATTTAAGCAATCAAAATACCAAGGTTTATTGTCAATATTATTTGGAACATCTCCATTTTTCTTCATAATAATCGAAATAAATATAATAACAAGTAAAATTAAAATTATTCCAATAAATATAAAGTGAGTTTTCTTTCTCATACTATGACAAAATTACTGTAGTACCGAAACTAAATATCCATCTTGTTTTCCATACGCATTTAGAATACATTCCACACATTCCACCAAAAAACATAAAGAAACAATCTCCATAAGTTGGTAAAAGTCTAGATACTAAAAAATTAACTACTGTCGTTATTATCGTACTAACTCCAAATGAAGCAACTGACATTGCAATTTTAAATGCAACGTACGCAGTAACTCCAGCACTTAATAATCCCATTGCATAACTATTTAAACTTCCATCTGGAGCAAGCAAGATAGATGCTTCATTTAAAGTTCGTGCAGACATGTTATATGCCATATTTTCAGCTGAAAATGCAACATTCTTCAATTTTCCAGTTATTTCTGAAACATCAGAAAACTATTCATTAGTGTTTTTGCAACACTACCATTAGTATATCTTGCTAACATACAAAGGACACCCATTACAGACATAAATGATCGATCCATTGTCATATCAAATCCCTTCCAACTTATTTTCAAATTTGAAAAACCAAATTCAGAAAATAATTCTTCATCAATATTTAATAGAACATCTTTTTCTTCAGTAACACTAACAACATCTTGTTCTGCCAATAAATTAACTATTTCAATATTAGAATTAATGAAATCGTAATTTTCATCATATTTATCGCCCTCAAATACGTATTTTCCATCAACAACTGATATTGAATCTTCATATAAGTCAGAAATCTCATCATCTAAAACTAATGATTCTTTTGCTAATTCTACTGCTTCTGAATACACATCATCACAATCATCTGTTCCAACAGCATAAACATTAAAATCAACATTCATAAAAAGTATCACACAACATAATACAGTTATGATTAATAAATAAATTTTTTTCATATTTTCACCCTCTCGTATAATTAAATTATATTATTTTATTATTTAATAAACACTTTAAGAAAAATCAAGCGACTTTTTTTATATTCTTTAAGAAATATCAAGCGACTTTTTTGTTTTTTCATTTTTTTCAAAATAAAAAAGGTCGCTAAATTGCGACCAATTAATTAATTACTTAACGTTTCCAATACGGCAAACATCACGAGCAATCATAACTTCCTCATTTGTAGGTAATACATATACCTTTACCTTAGAATTTGGAGTTGAGATTTCCTTTTCAATTCCGTATGCTTGGTTGTTAGCTTCCTTATCAATTTCAACGCCCATAACACCTAAACGATTACAAATCTTCTCACGTAGGTGGCAAAGATTTTCTCCCATACCAGCTGTAAAGCAAATAGCGTCACATCCACCCATGTAAACATAGTAAGAACCAATGTAGTCCATAATACGCTTAGATTGAACGTTGAATGCCATAATACAACGGTGATCTCCTTCGTTCATACCCTTTGTAACGTCACGAGCATCGTTTGTACGACCACCCATACCAAGAAGACCTGACTTCTTGTTAAGGATATTGATAAGCTCAGAAATGCTTTGACCTTCATGCTTAGCAACTACCTCAAGAGCAGTTGGGTCAATATTTCCTGAACGAGTTCCCATAGGAATACCCTCAAGTGGTGTAAGACCCATTGAAGTATCAATACATTTTCCACCCTTAACAGCAGAAATTGAAGCACCATTTCCTAAATGACAAACAATAATCTTAGTATCCTCAAGTGGCTTACCCATAATTTCAGCACATCTTTGAGAAACATACTTATGGCTTGTACCATGAGCACCATACTTACGAATACCATACTTTGTATACCACTCATATGGTGTAGCATACATATAAGCTTCTTCAGCCATTGTTTGATGGAATGTAGTATCAAATACTGCAACCTCAGGAACATCTGGTAAAACCTTCATAAAAGCACGCATACCAACAACATGAGCTCTATTATGTAAAGGAGCTAAATCAGCAAGCTCTAAAATCTTGTTAATTACAGTTCCATCTGGACCATCAATTAAAGTTGAATCCTTGAAGTATTCTCCACCTTGTACAACACGGTGACCAACACCAGCAATCTCAGAAAGATTTTCAACAATATGCTTTTCAAGTAAAGTCTTAAGTAAAAGCTCAACACCTTCTGCATGAGTAGGTAAAACAGGATTTGTTTCTTCCTTTACCTTTTCACCATTCTTAAAATACTTAAGAGTGAAAATACCCTCAGGTAAACCAATACGCTCCATTACACCTGAAGCAATTACTTCTTCAGCTGGCATTTCAAGTAATTGGAATTTAATTGAACTTGAACCAGCATTAACTGCCATAATTTTTGACATAACTAATTTCCTCACTTCGTTTATTTTTTATTAATATTATTTTCAAACCACGTTTCAATTTGAGCCAAAGCCTCATTAAAGCGCTTCGAATCATTAAAGCTTGGTAGTTTGACCATCATACATTTCTTATTCTCGATATGAGCACGTTGAATAAGAATAATTGATTTTTGATTATTCTTAAAGAATGTATCAGGAAGCTCAATCAAACCAATCATTGAATTTTCCTCATTTAATTCCTTTTTAAATTTCTGATCCTTATCATATGAGAAAAAATCATTAGGAATTAAACACATCATTACTCCATTGTCATTTAGGGCCTTTACATGATGAAGTATAACCTCATAAGGGAAATATTTACCATCTAAAGGATTTGAATAATCAAAATCACATACAATATAGTCAAGATTAGAAACATTTACATTGCGTGTATCCTGAAAATAGATTTCAAGTTCTGTTTGAAGCATGTCACTTAAGCTTTGCATTATCTTAACTGATAGCTCATTATGCTCACAAGCAATAGCGTCTATTTCTAAATCTAAATGGTTAATTATTGTAAACAATAAATTACCAACACCTGCTAAAGGGTCAAATAATCTAATATGTCTCTTTGTAGGCTCAAACTTGGAAATTAAATAGGCAAATAACATTCCAATCGTATCAGGAGTAATTCCTCCATTACTAATTTTTTGTTCACTAAAGCCTTTTAAAACTATAGCTTGAAGAGCTTTTCTAATTGATTCAACATCCAAATTCATATTTTTTATTGGTTCATATATTTTTTCAAGCTTAGCTTTTTTATCATCAGATAAATCATTTAAAACCTCACCTGCTAAAATATTATCCACCGTTAAAAAGAATAAATCAAAATATTTCTTCTTATATTCATCATATAAAAATTCAATTGAAGCTTCAATAACATCATGGAATATTTCTAGACTATTTTCTTCTGCCATTTAATATCACCAAAAAAGATTATAACAAATATTATGTTTTTTGTAAATGTTTTGCGTTTTTTAATTTTTAAAAAAATGCTTATAAAACACTTTTATATACAAAAGCTAATAATTAATTACAAAAAGGGCCTGAGCCCTTTATTAGTTAATTTCAATATTAGAGGTGGTTCCTTCATAATTAAATGCCTTTTCTTTTCCACTAGCATTAAAATTATAATTATCCTTGCCATCTATTAATTTAATATTAATATTTGAAGTAGTATATTTTAAATTTGCTTCTTTAGTTATTTTAATACTTGCATATAAAGTTGTAACATCCATATCTATATCAAGTTTTTCTAATTCTAAATTTTCAAGATTTGAGGTTGTAGTATCATAATTAAATGTTCCTTTATTTATTAATGAATTTGAAATATTAGCCGTACCACCTTTAACATTTAATAATAATTCTGATGCTTCAATATTAGAGGCTGTAAATGATCCACCTTTTATATTGATAGATACATTACTTAAATTCACGTTTTGAAGCTTTAGATTTCCACCTTTAACATCTACCTCTAAAGCAAAGACGTAATCATTAGGTACCTCAATAAATAAAGCCTCATTTGCAAAGCCAAGTTCATTCATCCAGCCAATATTTAAAACATTTTCATACCATCTTCCATATTGACAATCAATATTTAATATCTCATCATCTTTAGTGATACTATATTTATAATTATTAATTTTTTTACTTTTAACATAAATATCGCTACGTTTTGAAGCTTTTATAACAATGCTATCAGCTTTTGTATTACATTTTATTAGATTTACATTAGTATCATATAAAGATTCTTCTACCTCAACATTTTCTGAAGCTATTTTTTTAATATCAAAGCGATTATATGCAAGTATTACTAATAGACCAATCAAGCCTATTATTGTAAAAATAAAACCTGGGATTAAAAACTTTTTAATTTTCACAGAAAACACCTCCAGTTATAATTAAAGCGATTTTCTTATATAACTTCTTAATCAAAGTAATTATTAAAGCTACAAGCTTATAGATTAAAGGTACAACAATTAGAGTTAAACCAATACTTAATATACCTAAGCTAATCATTATAACGCCTTGTGATATACTTGTATGCAAATTAATAATACCAAAGATAATCATTGCAATTCCTGAAAGGCCTAACGATAGACCTAAAGAAACACATAGACAAATTAAAGCAAGGTAAAGTGCAAATGCTACAATAGCCATCGGAAAATATAAGATTTTTGTTAATATATTTCCAGATGATGATTTATGTTTTTTCTTAGGAATTTCATCCTCATCATATTTTATCTTTTGATACACTCCACTTTGACTATTCGTTTTCCTTACAATATCATCAATATCGTCAAGGCGATCAATAACCTCTTCTTCTGTAAGTCCTGTTTTATCCATTTTATCTTCAATTAATTCATTATAATAAGCGATAATATCATCCTTATCATTACAATTCAATTTTTTTCTTAATCGTCTTAAAAATTCTCTTTTTGTCATTATCTTGTCCTCCGCTTAATAAAGCTTATAACCATTTCTATTTCTTGCCATTCATCTAAAAATTCTTCAATTCTTTTTTTTCCCTTTTTAGTTATTTCATAATATTTTCGAGTTCGGCCATTATACTGCCTATTATAGGTTTTAAGGAGGTCTTGAGCCTCAAGCCTTTTTAAAATAGGATAAAGTGTTGATTCTGATATTTCAATAATCTCTGATAAATCAGAAATTATTTTATAACCATAGGATGGCTCATCAGCTACAGCTCCTAAAACACAAACCTCTACAATACCTTTTTTCATTTGTACATTCATTAAATCACCTCTTAATACTATGCAATGCATAGCATAGAAACTAAAAAAATAAGCATATCCCTAAGATACGCCTAAATTATACTATGTATTACAAGGTATGTCAATAAATTTATTTCTAAATTCTTGTATCAACCAAAGGAATGACCAACTCTAAGGTACCAATATATTCTTCATTTTCCTTAACAGCGATATATTTTACTAAATATGCTACATCATTTTTCTTCATTTGAAATGAAAATTCCCCTTTAGCTCCTGCTTTAAGTTCACTTATTATCTTTTTTACCGCATTAACCTTATCATGAGGATGACAATCATAAACACTTCTACCAATGGAAGCACTTGGTCTTTTAAAGGCTTTTTCACCTTCATTATAATAAGTATTTATATCATCTTCATTAATAAAGCTTATTTCATAAGGAATAGCGTTTAAAAGTGCATTAACCTGTTTAGGTGATAAAGAACCAAGCTTAAAATTAATTTTATAGTTATCGAATGTTAAATTTGTTTTCTTCTTTTCATCATATTTAATATCAAACAAGGGCTTATAGTCTTTCATATCCTCATACATTTGATTTAAATCTTCTTTTGATATAAGCTTTAAACAGTTAGGAAAAAGAATATTATTTTCTCTATAAATCATTTCTTTAATTTCTTTTAAAATTCTAATAAGCTCATCATCTTCTTTGGTTGAATAATCCTTAAGCTTATTTATTCTTTCTTTAATTTCATTATCTTTATTCCACATTACCCTTGCAGGCCCTTCAAAACCATATTTTGTTTTAAGTAAAGGATAGATTAAATCGCCTTTTTTAGTATAATGAACTTTAACATCATTAAGTAAATCCTTAGCCCCTGTAAAAAGACCTGTATCTAAATAATAATCTATCCTTTCTTCAATTTCATTATTTTCAATCATCATTATTTCAATAGGATCATTTTTAATATGTTCAAATTCATCAACATTTATATAATTGTTTAAATCATCATGGAATAAAGCTGAATGAATTTCACATAACCTTTCCATTTTATCTTCCATAATACCATTTCTTATTAATTCCTCTTCGGCTATTAAAACATCATTATAGCTTGCATTTTTAAAGTCAGAAACAAAATCAGCTCTAACCGTTTCAAGATTCTCACCATTTGTTAATCTTTCTAAATACTCCTTAAGCTTTAAAGCATTTTCACTAATCATTTTATTCACCATTTATATTATTTACAAATTAATTCGTAATATTAAAAAAACAGCAGATTTACTCCACTGTTTAATTTAATATACTATGTAATAAATTCACAACATTTTTATACAAAGTTCAATTATACTAATGCTTTTTTAGCATATTTATCGCATTTACAATCGATACAATTCCTATCGCATTTCTTTCCATACAATTTATAAGTTCTTGTGATTTAAAATGTTCGCTTAGATCCTCAAATAGTTCTGAAATCCAATAAAAAATTCTAATGAACAATTATCTAAATAAATAATTGTTTCATTTAAATTTTGTATCAAGCAAGATAATAGTTCTTTATGATTTTCTTCTGTTAAAACATCGTTTTGGGCATCAATATTTTTTCTTTTTCTATTATTTTTTTTAGTCTATTTATATCCATATTACTACTCCTTTTCTTCATCTTCAAAAACATCAAAATTATGCTTACTACCATATTCCTTCATATAATTTTCGTAAGTATCTTCACCTTCAAAATATTTAGCTTGGTTTCCTTTATTAAGCTCTGCGCTAAAATTTAATACTGCTTTTTTAATCCTAAACATATTTAAAACACCAGCCGCTATAATTATTCCACCAATTACAATTGTTACAACAAGTGCGAAATAATTTATTGAAGAAACCTGACCTGGCTCTACAATTAAAAAAGAAACATTATAACCTGTTTTTTGATAAAATATCTCTTGAGCATCATTTAAACTAGAAATACCATTAATCGTTCCATATTTAGTTTTATTGATAACTTTATATGCTTTAGGATTACTACTTTCATATTTAGTATAAAGGTTTTCATTTACCTTATCTAAAGATGTTGCAAGAGAAAAATATAAATTACCATAGTAGTTACGAGAAGGAACATTATCATTTACGGCATTTCCAAAGCTTGTTCCTATACCTCCAAAGCTTCTATCAATTTCATAATCTATATCATCACCAACAACGTTAAATAAAACATATTCATCATTATCTTTATATGCTACAAAACACACCAATATATTTTTTTCATAATAAGATGAGCTTTCATCATATGTTTTTTCATATTGATTTAAGGTATAATTTTCAATCGCATAATCAACGCTTGTTCCTTTATATATAATCGAAATAAGCATTATTATCATTATAATAATGGTAAAAGCTAATACAATAATACTATTTTTTAGAGCATAAAGCATTCTTTTATCAGAATCAAATGGAATATATACTCTATTATAATAAAAGCCAGGTCCCACGTAATATCTTGAATGAGGATGACCATATTTATCTGTTTTAGGTACTGATGACTTAAAGTTTGAGCTTCCTCTACCTGATGAATGAAATCCTCCACCACTACCTCCTCCACCTGCATGTGGCATAATATCTTCTCCTTTCACAACAAAATATTATTCTAATATAGCTTATTTAATTTTAGATATTTCATACATTAATATTGATCCTGCAACCCCTACATTTAATGACTCCATATTTTGCATCGGAATATATAAATTATTAAGCTTTAAATCACAAATTTCCTTAGAAACACCATTTCCTTCATTACCAAGAATTAGAATTATTTTATCACTAAATGTAACCTCATCTGGAGTTTTACCATTAATAACATTAGTTGAAAAAATTTGATATTCATTCTTATATTTATTTATAAATTCAAGCTTATCACCATATAAATAATTAAGCTTAAAAATCGCACCCTGACTAGATCTTATAACTTTATCATTGTAAACATCAACAGTGCCCTTTGCAAGAAATAAAGAATCAAAGCCAAAGGCCTTAGCACTTCTTAACAAAGTTCCTAAATTACCAGGATCTTGAATTCCATCAAGAAATAAAATTCTATTTCCTATTTTTTCATTCTTTTTAATATAGCAAATACCAATTTGAGGTGAAACAGTTTGGGTTTGACATAACTTTTTCATCACATTTATTGATACAAGCTCACCATCATATCTTTCATCAATTGTATAAGCTTCCTTAAGAACACCTGCCATTTTGGCTTCCTTAACTAAATGAGGCCCTTCTACAATAAATAAGCCCTCCTCATCCCTATATTTTGCATTTTTTAATTTAATAATATTTTTTACTCTTTCATTATTAACACTTTCAATCATACAATCACATCCATAGTGTAATTTTAACATTATTTAATAAGAAAATCCACTCATAACGAGTGGATTTACATTAGTTATTTTGCTTTCCTTTGTTTACAAGTTTCTTAGTCATAGAACCTCCAACACGTCCGTTTTGTCTAGCGGATGCATCTGGTCCAAGTTCAACTCCAAGTTCAGAAGCAGTTTCATATTTCATTGATTCAGTGTCAGTACTTTGCTTAGCACGATTAACTAACTCCTTAGTAATAGAGCCACCAACACGTCCGTTTTGTCTTGCAGATGTATCTGGTCCTAATTCAACACCAAGCTCTGATGCTACCTCGTACTTTAAATTACCACTTTTTGTAGCTTGTTGTTGATAATTTTGATAATTAGCATTTGCGCCTTTTCTGTTAGATGCCATAAATTGCACCTCCTTACACAAATAGTTTGGTGCAAATATAACAAATTATACAATTATTTTTTTAAATTTTCTAAAGCCTGTCGAACCTCAAGACCTAATAGCGATAAATCAAGGTCACTATCAGGAGTAATATAGATTGTTTTTGTGTTTTCAACACACCAATCAACTAATGCCTCATAATCGATTGTCTTTTCATATTCAATAGCCCGGTCAAGTTTAGGTGCAGTTGCAGGATTTTTAGGTAAATAAACTGTACAGCAATCCTCAAATGGTCTAATTGACATTTCATAAGTTCCAATCTTATGAGCAATAGAAACAATATCAACCTTATCATACACTGCAAGTGGTCGTATAATAGGGAAATTAGTTACATTATTAATCGTATACATTGATTGAAGCGTTTGAGACGCTACCTGTCCAACTGATTCACCATTTACAATACATAAGCAATTACGCTTTAAAGCAAGCTTGGTTGCTATTCTATACATCATTCTACGCATAATGGTAATAATATACGAATCAGGAATATGATCTAAAATAGCCATATGAAGTTCCTTAAATGGCACCATATGAAGAGCCATTTTATTTTCCTTAGAATACGCACTAATTGACTTTACAAGATCAACAACCTTTTGACTTGACTCAATTGATGTTAATGGCGTTGATTCAAAATGAAGACATTCAATTTCAATTCCTTGTTTCTGCGCTAAATATCCCGCAACAGGCGAATCAAGTCCACCAGATAACATAAGCATACCTTTTCCGGCAACACCAACAGGGAATCCTCCCATACCTCTTATCGCATTTAAATATAAATATGTTCCATCCTCACGAATTTCACAAGTTAAAACCTTCTCAGGATTATGAACATCAACATGTAATATCTTCATTTCCTTAAGAATGTATGATGAAAGCTCTTGGGTCATTTCCATTGAATTTAAAGGAAATTTCTTATTAGCTCTTCTTACTTCAAGTTTAAAGGTTGCAGGCTTTTTAATTTCATTTTGTAGCAATAAAAGACTATTCTTTTTAATATCTTCGATAGTTGATTCGCTATGAAGACAAAGTGAATAACTATATAAGCCAGAAACATGATCAAGAGCATTAATTACCTTTTTGTAATCCTCATCAAGTAAATCAATATAAATTCTATCATGTCTGTTAATAATATTAACATGTAAACCTTCAAGTTTTCTTCTTACAAGTGCATATTCACGATTTAAAAATTCCTTTTGATTCTTTCCTTTTAAAGTTAAATCACCAAATCTAACTAATATTTGATTATATATCATTATTATGCCTCCTTAGCATTTCCTGTTATTTTAAAACTAATATTACTATATTTAACAATTGTACCATTAGTTGCAAAAAGGCCAACATACATATTATTAAAGTCATGAGCCTGCAAGTCAAAATCAAGATATTCATTTTCATATGAAAACTCTTCATTTGAAACTCTTACAATAACCCTTTGTCCAAGTCTATTTAAATATAGCTTAAACTTATCACCCTTAAAGTAAGGATGATGAACTACATTACTACTTCTTGTAATTTTTGTTGTTGATTCTCTTTTATAATTTATCACGTATGATTTTGCATTGGTAATTACACCTGAAGTAATATAATTAGATGCAATTACTTCCTTAGCCGCTTTTTGATTTAAATATAAGTCATCTCTTAGCATGATACCAAATCCAGCTTGATCGACATAATTCACATCTATAATTGTCGCTTCTGCCTCAATAGTAAAATTATCTTTAATTGATATTTGTCTAAACATTCCACAAAGACCATCATTAGTTGAGCATAAAGTACCAAAGTTCTTTTCACCATATTGACCAACCAAATAATAATCATCTATTTTATTTGCCCTATAGCCATCTAATGAAAAATTATTAGTTCCTAAATTACCAAACGCTATACCATAAAATTCTCCATCAAAATTAAAGGTTTTATCCTGAGGAATATAGCTTTTCATATTTGGAGCCTCATAACTTAAAAGCTTATAATCAGGATTCATATGTAAATAAGAAATATCAGGTTTTTTAATATCTTCTTTAACATATTTTTCTAAATCCAGATTACTTTGTTTAATTTTTGCGGCAACATAATATGCAACAACATTAGCTCCATATTCATTTAAATGAGTTTTATCAACAGAAGATATGTCATAGCATAAAATACCATCAACCATTTTCCCTGCAGTCATAGCATGATATAAAGCCGCTTTTTCATAACCTTCTTTGGCATCACTTAAAGTTGGTGTTGTAAGATCAATTCCTAATATATTTAACCTATCTGCAAGTTTTAAAATAGCTTCCTTATAATTTCCTGTTACAGTATCATGAATAGCAGTTCCTTGATATTCATTATTTTTTGCGATACGACAAATCGGTGTACATAAAATAGGAATAGCGTGTGTATCTAATGCCAATTTTACATAATAATTATATAAATAATACTGGAATGATGTCTCATCATCAAGAGGCCTGCTCGCATCTGTAAAACGAGATTCATCATCTGCCTTTTCATCATTATGCCCAAAGCCAATCAAAAGATAATCACCATCTTTTAACAATTCCTTAAGCTTAAGATAATTTTTCTCTTTAAGATAGCTTTTAGAGCTTCTTCCTGATAAAGCTAAATTAATAACCTCAACATTATTAAAATAGTCTTGAAGCTTAGTACCATAGCCAAAGCGAGGATAAAAATATGTATAATCATTAAATGATGCGACTGTTGAATCGCCAACAAGATATAGTTTCATAATAAATCAAATCCTTTAACGTGCAACATTATACCATATTTATACATTTTTTTGAATATCGATTTAAAAAGTCATTCATTTCTTTACTTTTTAAAAAATTAGTAGTAGAATACAAAACGTATAATTTTAAGAGTTTGGAGTTTATTTGTATGAAATATTTACGTATTTTTATTAGTTCATTTTTAGCTGGATGTTGTATCGTCTTTGGTGCAACCTGCTACTTAATTTGTGCTAGCCAAGGAACATTTGGTCTTAAGCTTGCGGGTTCCTTTATGTTTGGAATTGGCCTATTTACTATTATCCATTTCAAATTATGGTTATATACTGGCAAGGTTGGCTATGCTTTTGATAATAAAGCAAGCTACATCCTTGAATTACTTACGTGTTTAGCTAGTAATTTAATTGGTGTATTTGCATTATCCTCTTTGCTTAAAGCAACCTATATTATTAATGATTCCGTAATCTTACTATGTCAAAGCCTAGTTAGTAAAAAACAAAGCGAATCCTGGATTGAGGTTTTAATTTTAGGTGTCATGTGTGGAGTTATGATATATCTTGCAGTTGAAGGTCATAAAAAGGTGGAATATCCTCTTGGCAAAGTTCTTTTCGCTTTTATGCCTATTTCCTTATTTATTCTTTGTGGCTTTGAGCACGTTGTAGCTAATGCTTGCTACTACACTTATGCTGGTGTATTTAATGGTAAGGTCATTTTATGGTTCTTACTAATGGCTATTGGTGATGGCATTGGTTCAATTGCCTTTGATGGAATTATAAAATTAATCAAATATCTTGAAAATGAAGAAGCTAAATAATTTAACACTTATAAAAAAAGGTGGATTTTTAATTTAATCCATCTTTTTTACTTCTTAAATTGATTTTTTTCATGAAGAAAATCACATTCATCCTCTTTTTTTGTTAACTCGGCCCATCTAGTTTCTAAAAGCTTGGCATAAGCTAAAGGATCTAGTCCATAACAGCCTAAAGAAAATGCGTCATTAACCTCAATTAATAAGGTTCTTCCATCATCAGTAACTCCAAAATCAAGCGTAAAGCCTGAAGGCTGCTCCTTATAATCATTTAAGCAATTTGTAATAATATTAGAATCATACACATATTTCCAAGAGCCACTATAATGCTTAACATCTAAAACTTTACCATATCTTACAAAGACACGATATTCTGATTTAAAATTTACGACCTCACTACAATAGATTTTTTCATTAAATGAACATCTTGTCTTATATAAATCATTTCTATCTTTAGCCACAAAGCCGGTAAAAAGTTTTGGTTCTAAAGGCTTAATAAACAAAGGATAATTAGCTTTTTGGTCTAATTCATTTAAGGTTGTAACCCACGTTTTTCTTCCAAGATATTTATTCAAAGATTTTGGATAATCAACGGTATCTGATTTAATACCATATTTAGCTAAAACAGCATTAGTAATAGCTACCACTCCTACTACGATATCCTCTTTATTAATTTCTTTTAAATCCTCAAATGTTTGAAAAAATTTTATTTCAAAGCCCATTTCCTTGAATCCATAATATGCATACGCAAAGTTTTTATTATAAGGCATATTACCCTCAGCTTGAATATAAACAATCATTTTATCATCTTCTTTATTCTAATAATTCCTTATATGATTTTATAAATAAATCACTATTTTGTTTTTTAGCCTCAATATAAGACTTTTGTGTTTCATCATCAACTGCAACCGTATAAAAGCCCGCATTGTGAGCTGTTTTTATTGCTTGAACGATATCTTCAAAAACCGCACATTTTTCTATTGAAACACCTAGCTTAGAAGCAGTAAAAAGATATATATCAGGAGATTCTTTACTTCCCTTAAATCCTGAAACATCACATATATAATCAAAAAAATGATCAATTTTATTTTTTTTAAGACATGGCATATAATATTCACTACTATTAGCTGTAGCAATACCAAGTTTTACTCCATTTTTCTTAAGATATTCTAAATATTCATATGCATAAGGCTTTAAAACAACATTATTTGTATATTGATATATTGCCGCATCATTCCATTCTTTAATAATTTCTTCTACAGTTTCTGGAAAATTAAAACGACATTTGGTATAAGAAGCTGCTTTTTTAAGACCTAAATGAGCAATAGCTTCAGCGTAATCATTAGGTATAATCATTCCTCTTTTTTTAAAAAAGTCAATATCAATTTGATGCCACATTGAGCAAGAATCAAACAAAGTCCCGTCAAGATCAAAAATAATTCCATCAATTTCTTTATCATTAATTTTCATAATTAACACCACCATATAAATTATATATATCACAAATCAGGATTAAAATCCATCAATTTTAGATTTTTTCCTTGACTAAATTGTTATTTTTTAGTATAATTTTGTAGCAGGTAAAATCGCAGCAGTAATTAAATCAATTTAGACAATATCCAATCCCTATAGGAGGCATTAAGTAATCTCGGCTGCTTTAGGTGAAAGATGGTAATTGTGATATCCTAAATTTTTAATTATATCGATTCATTTACCTCTAAAATTAGACATATAGGAGGAAAAAATTATGTCACGTTATACAGGACCAAGCTGGAAAATTTCTCGTCGTCTTGGTTATTCAATCAGCGAAACTGGTAAAGAAATCGCTAAAAGAAACTATGCACCAGGTCAACATGGTCAAAACAGAACAAAATTAAAGGAATATGGAATTCAACAACAAGAAAAGCAAAGAGTAAGATATACTTATGGTATGTCTGAAAAGCAATTCCGTAAGGTATTTGCAGAAGCTTCTAAGATGTCTGGTAAGACTGGCGAAAACTTCTTAAAGTTATTAGAGTGCCGTCTTGATAACATCGTTTATCGTTTAGGATTTGCACGTACTCGTGCACAAGCTCGTCAATTAGTTAACCATGGTCACATTCTAGTTGATGGTAAGAAGGTAGACATTCCTTCATACAGATTAAGTGCTGGTCAAAAGGTGTCTTTAACAGATGCTGCTAAGAAGTTCGTTATCGTTACTTCTGCTTTAGAGGCTACTGTTTCTCGTCCTGAGTATGTATCATATGATGAAAATTCATTCACTGGTTCTCTTGTTAGAGTTCCTGAAAGAGATGAATTCTTAAAGGATATCAACGAACAACTTATCGTCGAATTCTACAACAGATAATCATTTAGATTTAAAAGGCTTAAAACTTTATGTCTTAGGTCTTTTTTTATATTTAAAGATAATTAACGTATTCATTTATATAAACTTAATATATTAAACTTTAAATTTTAGAATTTATTTTTACATTTTGACTAAAAATACATTTGGTGATTATATGAAAGAAAAATACAAGTTTGAAGGTACAATGATGGATGAAAGACTAATAGGAGAATATAAGGATGAAATAAAATACGAGCTTGCGGATAGCTTAGGAATTGAGCTTGCACCCGATGCAGTTGTTGGTATTTCTAAAGAACAGGATTTAATTAAAAAAACAAGAGTCAAAATAGATAAATAAAAGATAAAATAAATAGTATCATGTTTGGCTTTTTAATCAAGTTATGCTATAATAACTCTAGAATATATTTTTGGAGTTGATAAAATGAAAATTCAAGAATCTGCTGAAAATTATCTTGAAAGTATTTTAAAGTTAAGTGAGCAAATGCCACGTGTTCGTTCTATCGATATTGTAAATGAACTAGGCTTCTCTAAGCCAAGTGTTAGTATCGCGATGAAAAACCTAAAAGAAAATGGCTATATTACAATTAATGCCAATGGTTCAATCGAATTAACTGATAAAGGATATGAAATTGCCAGTAAAACCTATGATAAAGAAAAGCTAATCACAAAGCTTCTTACATCATTTGGTGTTTCTCATGAGCAAGCTCAAATTGATGCCTGTAGAATTGAACATATTATTTCCGAAGAATCTGTTCATTGTATTAAAAGGTATTTAAAAGAGGAAAACTAAAATGATTAAGCTTGCTAAAAATAACCCTATTATTAAGGATATCAAAGAGCTTCAGAAAAAAACAATTAATGATCTTGTTTATGTAGATGACTTATCAAGTATAAAAACAATCGAAGGTACCAACAACGTAATTGATACCTTCATTTATTGTGATGAGCTTCAATACCACGATGACACAAAAAAATTAATTGACGCTTTAATAAAAAAAGCTCATCATTCTTATACTATTTCCAAACAAACATATGAATACCTAAGGCAAAAAGAAAATACTGCAGGATTAATTTGCACAGTCTTATTTAAAAATCACATTCTAGACGATTTTAAAAATAAAGAATTTATTGTTGTTTGTGATCGTCTTGAAATACCAGGAAATATCGGTACAATTTATCGAACGATGGATGCGACAAAAGCTGAAGCTATGATTTTAGTTGACGCTGTTGTAAAACCCCAAAGTGCAAAGCTAGCCCTTGCGTCAAGAGGTGCTAACTTCCTGCTCCCTACTGCTTCTGCAAGTTATAAAGAAACAGTTAAATGGCTTTTAGAAAATAATTATACGATTTTTTTAGGAGAACCTAATTTAGGTAAATCCTACCGTGAATATAATTACCAAGGAAAGATAGCTATTGTAGTTGGTTCTGAAAGATTTGGGATTAATCCTGATTGGTATAATCACAAACATGAAAAAGTATTTATACCTATGTATGGCTCTAATAATAGCTTAAATGTCGGTGTTGCAGCCTCAATTTTAATTTATGAAGCAACGATGCGTCGCCAAAAAAAATAAACTCGGATTTTCTCCGAGTTTTTTATTTTTTAGAATCATTAAGAGCTCTTAAGGTTTCATTACACATTGTAATAAACTTATTAGGATCTAAAGCTGCTCCCCCAACAAGAGCGCCATCTATATTTGGTTTAGAAAGTAATTCATAGCAATTAGAAGGATTAACTGACCCACCATAACAAATACGAATTTCTTCAGCTTCTTTAGAAGAATACAAGTCACCTATTATTTTTCTAATTAACCCACATTTTTGGTCAGCTAAATTGCTTGGCGCAGATTTTCCTGTACCAATTGCCCATATGGGCTCATATGCTAAAATAACCTTCGAAACATATTTAGCTTTTACCCCTTTAAATGCAGTTTTAACCTGTTCTCTTAATATATAATCTGTATCTGCATGTTCAAATTGTTCTTCCGTTTCACCAAGACATACAATAGGAATAAGACCATGATTTATAGCTGCAATAAGCTTTAAATTGACGTCTTCTTCAGTCTCATTGTTATATCTTCTTCTTTCACTATGACCAATTATAACATACGTTACACCAGTTGAAACAAGCATATTAGGAGATATCTCTCCCGTATATGCTCCCTCATCAGCATAATGCATATTTTGTGCACCAATTCTGATATTTTCACCCTGTCTTTTTACAAGACTTCTCAAATGAATTGCTGGAGCGCAAATAATAGTTTCAATGATATCTTTGCTAGGAACGGCATCGTTTACGGCATAGATGAATTGTAAAGCCTCATCACGTGTCTTAAACATCTTCCAGTTCGCAGCCACTACTGGCTTTCGCATAGACACACGCTCCTTCCGTTTATTTTTCTAATAATTCTGCAATTTCATTAATAGCTTCTTCAGCATGATCTCCTGTTGCAACAATTGTTACATTTTCACCTTGTGGAATAGCAAGAGACATTAATCCTAAAATAGATTTAACATCTACAACCTTATCGTGATAGTAAAGATTGATGTCAACAGAGTACTTTGAAGCAGCTTGGACAACCTTAGCAGCTAAGCTAGCATGTAGTCCTACTGTACTTTTTACTAAAATTTTCTTTTCCATTTTTCTCAGTTCCTTTCCATTTTAATTACTTATCATTAACACAAGCAATACCAGGAAGAGTCTTACCTTCTAGGTATTCAAGAGAAGCTCCACCACCTGTTGAAATGTGAGAGAACTTATTCTTATATCCAAATTGAATTGCAGCTGCAGCTGAATCGCCACCACCTACAATTGTATTTGCATCATGAAGGTTAGCAATAGCATCACATACACCGATTGTACCATGAGCAAAGTTAGGCATTTCAAATACACCCATAGGTCCATTCCATACAACAGTCTTAGCTGTCTTAATGATTTCTGCAAATTCCTCTACAGACTTTTGACCAATATCTAGACCCATTTCATCTGAGGCGATATCATCAACACTTACAGTCTTAAATGGAGCATCATTTGAAAATTCCTTTGCAACTACAGTATCAACAGGAAGAACAATCTTACCATTTGCCTTCTTTAAAAGTTCAGATGCAAGTTCTACCTTATCATCCTCACACTTAGACTTTCCAACATTTTTTCCTAAAGCCTTTAAGAAAGTAAACATCATACCTCCACCGATAATTAATTTATCAGCCTTTTCAAGTAAAGCAGATATTACTTCAATCTTATCTGATACCTTAGAACCACCAAGAATAGCTACATATGGTCTTTGAGGATTATCAACAGCTCCGCCAATAAACTTAATTTCCTTTTCAAGTAAGAAACCAGCAGCTGTTTCACTAATATGAGCAGCAATACCTACGTTTGATGCAGCGGCTCTATGAGCTGTACCGAAGGCATCATTTACGAATACATCACCTAAAGATGCCCAATAAGCACCAAGTTCAGGATCATTCTTAGATTCCTTCTTTCCGTCTAAATCCTCATAACGAGTATTTTCAAACATAACGATTTCGCCATTTTCCATATTAGCAATGGCATCCTCTAATGCTTTACCACGAGTAACAGGAACAAACTTAACATTAATTCCAATTAACTCTTGAAGACGCTTAGCAACAGGAGCTAAAGTGTTCTTTGCTAAATCAGCTTCTTCCTTAATACGTCCTAGGTGTGAAAATACAATTGCCTTTCCACCATTTTCTACTACATATTTAATTGTTGGCAATGCTTCACGAATACGGTTATCATCAGTAATGACACCATCCTTCATAGGAACATTAAAATCAACTCTAATTAATACCTTTTTACCTTTTACATTTAAGTCTGTAATAACTTTCTTAGCCATTTTATTACCTCCATTACGATTAATGACCTTACAATATTATTATACCATTTGTATTATCTAATGACAATTAGAAATCGGTTACATATATTTTTTTAAAAAATGTCATCCAAAGCTGGATGACACTATTATTATAAATCAGCAATGTTAATTTCAGTTTCGCAGTCAAAGAAATGACACTTATTCATATCAAATACAAGTTTAACCTCTGAGTCAAATGTTAAATCTGAACGAGATTGTACTGACGCAATTAAGCTGCATCCACCAACCTCAGTGTAAATGTTAGTCTCTGCTCCTAAAAGCTCAGAGATTTTAACCTTACAATCAAGAACCGCATTAGGGTATGTTTCAAACATAATTGGGTCACGTTCATCGTGAATATTTTCAGGACGAATTCCTAAGAATATCTTCTTTCCAATAAAGTTTTTATCCTTTAGTAATTGAAGCTTTCCTTGAGGAATTTCAATCTTAACGTTTTCCTTAGAAGTTGTAAAAATACCATCCTCTGATGCAGTACCTTCAATAAAGTTCATAGGAGGAGTTCCAATGAATCCACCAACGAATATATTATGAGGGTGTGAATAAATTTCCTTTGGTGTACCAACTTGTTGAATACGACCATCTTTCATACAAACAATTCTTGATGCCATTGTCATAGCTTCAATTTGGTCATGTGTTACGTAAATAGTTGTAGCATTTAAACGACGATGAAGTTTAATAAGCTCTCCACGTGTAGAAACACGAAGCTTAGCATCTAGGTTAGAAAGAGGCTCATCCATTAAGAATACCTTAGCATCACGAACGATAGCACGACCTAAGGCAACACGTTGACATTGACCACCTGATAATTGTCTTGGCTTACGATCAAGATAAGGTGTAAGACCTAATATTTCAGCAGCTTGCTTAACCTTTTCATTGATTACATCACGATCAATACGACGAAGACGAAGACCAAATGCCATATTTTCATAAACTGACATATGCGGATAAAGAGCGTAGCTTTGGAATACCATCGCAATATCACGATCCTTAGGTGATACGTCATTTACCATTCTATCATCAATCCATAATTCACCGGCTGAAATATCCTCAAGACCAGCGATCATACGAAGTGTTGTTGACTTTCCACATCCAGATGGACCTACGAAGCAAATAAATTCCTTATCTTTAATTTCAAGATTGAAATCAAAAACAGCTTGAGTTCCATTAGGATAAATTTTATTAATATTTTTTAAGCTTAATGTAGCCATAATATAAATCCTCCTGTAATTAATACACCCATATTATAGCAAATCATTTTTTAAAAAAAAATGTACAAACTGCACATTCTTTAAATTTATTCTCCTTTTATCATACTATAAATAATATAAGCATCCTTAAATCTTCTTAAATCATAGCCTGTTTTTTTATAGAATTTATCAAGCTTATTAATTAAGGTATTTCTATGCATATATAAATCAGCTGAAGTTTTTAAAATGTTTAAGTCATTACTAATAAATGTATTAATAATATTATTCATTTCTATATCATTAAAATATTCCCCTAAAAGTTCTTTTTTTAAGGATAAATCATTTAAGCAAATAGCCTCATCAATTAATTCCCACTCATGATATATTTCTTTTTTCTTTGCCAAGATAAAATACTTATAAATCATTTCATAATTATCTTTAATCGATGCTTCTTCTATTTTTTTTGAAATATAACATTTAAAAAATGTATTTAAGTCAAACATATAGGCTTTAATCGCTTCTTCAAACATTAATTCTTCATAATCATTATAAGGATATATAATAACATCATTATATAGTATAGGCTTTACCGGCCCAATCAATGAAAAGATAAGCGATGAAAGCTCATCGCTAGTATCTTTTTTTAAATATAAAAAATATTTATTCATCATCATCACTATCATTCAGATTGTTTTCATCATCTAAATCATAATTATCATCTGAATCGTCATCTACAATTTCTGCGTCCTTTATTTCTTCTTTATTTGTATTAAATTGACTATTATTTTCATATAAATGACTACTCATATAAGGACTATATTCGTTTCCATTTTCTTGATTTAAAGCGGCTTCATCGTATCTTACCATTCTTGTTAATGACAATCTATCTCCTACTGAAATATGATCCCTTGTAATATAAATAACATTTATAATAAATGCTATGAAACAACAAATATTTAAAATATTATATAATCCAAAGCCTACTAAATCTCTTAATACTAGTGTTCCCATCGTAGGGTCTTTACCCTCAAGACTTTCGACCTTAATTTTCATAAGCATTCGGCCAACGGTCTGTTTAGACCAATAATAACCTAATATATCATAATATAAGACGATTATTATCAAATAGCTCAAGAATGAAACTATAGATGATGTAAGAGTATACTTCATACTTGCAGATGCATAACTTCTACAGTCCTCTACACTATTAATAATCCTACTAGAAAAATCAGAATCATATCTAGCACACGTTTTTTTTACCGTTTCATCATCAACTAAATAATACACATATAAAGCTACTTGTTCATCAGTAATATCAGTGGTTAGATTTGAATTTCCTGTGGGGGAAAGCTTATTATTTATCATTTCAACTAAAAGAGGTTTAACGTGAGGGTCAATTTTCTCAAATTGAGGTTCTTTTACTCTAAAAACAACCAAAAGTAAAAGCGAAAGCAAAAATGTAACAAAACCAATAATAATTGTATCAATTAAAAATGCAACAAATCTTTGACTAGGATTTGCAAGTGTCTTCATATGAAACCACCAACCTTTGTCAAAATTATAGCATAAAATTATCTATTATACAAACGCATCTTATTTAAGTTTATTATTAAATTTAAGCACATCTAAATTAATGCTATTTTTCTTTCTCAATCTAAAAAAATGATCCTTTTTATTTTTTTGCACAAGTTCTTTTATAATTTTTTCAAAATCATCAAACATATAATAAGATAAACTACCAGGTATTGTATTAATCTCATTTAAATATATCTTACTGTCCTTATAAAAGAAATCAATTCTTACAATATCCTTTGCTCCTATTACCTTATAAGCTAAGGACCCAATTTCAAAAATTCTTTTAATAAGCTCATTATCATCTAAAAATAAATGGGAATATAATTTATGATTTGATAAATATTTTTCCTTGAAATCAAATATATCATCAGTGTAATTTATAAGTTCAACCTTAGACATTTTAATACTTCCATCATAATAAAAGGCCGCTGAGAATTCCTGCATATCTTCTAAATACTCCTCAATAATAAGTTCACTATCATATTTTAATGCCTTAAGTGATTTCTTTATCAATTCATCTTCATCTTTACATACACTTATTCCTAAAGACGATCCACACCTTTTAGGCTTTACAATAACCGAATAAGGAATCTCAACTAAATCATAAGGCTTATAGCTCTGTTTTTTAACTTGTAAAATTCCTTCGCTATTTAACATTTTATAGCATAGCCATTTATCCATTGCCACAACGCCAGGATAAACACCACTACCCAAATAAGGTATTTCATAGAAATCTAGAATAGCACCAATTGTATCTTCTATTCCATAACCATGATTTGCAAGAATAATAAAATCAATTTTTTCAGCTGCCAATGCTTTTTTATTTAATAAAATTCTTTTTCCTTTTTTATTAATAATTTTATCCATTGATGGCTTTTTAATATAATACAATTCATTTTTAGAATCTAAATATAAAAATTTTACATCCGAGATTCTATGATACAAAGCCATTGCACTTACAATGGAAATTTCATGCTCGCTTGATGAACCACCACAAAGTAAACCAATCATTAAATCACCATTATAAAAATATGCTAAAGTTTATTATTTATTATAAATAAATATCGGGTACGTCATTTTCAATCAAAACAGCCTCATTATTAAAGCTTAACATAAGTCTTGCTTCATCTACACTTCTAACATAGGAATGGTTTATTTCAATTAAATCATATAAAATTTTACTAGTAGAAAGCTTCACTATATAAGCATAATCACATATTTCATTTATTCTTTTTGCATATTTTAAATATAAATTTGGTAACAGCTTCTTACATTCAACAAAACCAGGTGTAATAATTATTTTCTTCTTATTATAATGTTTTAACTGTTCTAAAGCTTTAAGAGCTCCTTTTAAATTGGAATTAAATGAATCATCTATAATAATACTATTTCCGATTTCTAATATTCTTTGTCTAGAGGCTGGTCTTTTAATATTTTCAAGTCTAAAAATCATTTGGTTATAATCAATTTTATATAAAACTCCTAAAATAATTCCAGGCATCATATTGGAAATATCAATTTCATCATAACCATTATTTTTAAATTTAAAAACGAAATCATTATAAGCATAGATATTTACATAATCCTCTAAAATTTGATAACTAAAATCAGCATTTTTACCATAGCTTATAAGATATGAAGCTCCATTATAGCTATAATTTCTTAAATATTCATTATCATAATTTAAAATCGCAATTCCTTTTTCACCAAGTCCATCTATAATTGACATTTTTTCCTTAATAATATTAGAAATATTTTTAAACGAATCCAAATGCATTGGTCCAATTCCCGTTACGACTGCGATATTAGGAAAAAAAGCACTAGTAAGCTTTTTAATATCATTAATATGATTGCTTCCCATTTCTAATATTAAGGCATTATAATACTTTAAATTATGGTTATTAAGTTCTAAAGAAATACCATTTAAAGTATTATAGGAGGCCTTAGTAGCCAAAGGTGTTATGTCGTCTAAAATTTGCGACATAAAATATTTAGTTGTTGTTTTGGCAAATGAACCTGTAATTCCAATTACATCATGATTAAATTCTTTTCTTTTTAAGATTGCTTTCTTTAAATAATAATGACTTATTTTCAGTTCAATTAGATTACTTATAAAAAAAGGAATACATAAGATAAAAATAAATAAATAGCTTATACATAAATAAGAATTGATATATAAAAAAGGTATCAAAATTACAAATAATCTAATAATTCTTTTAGTAAATTTAAGCTTTATTCGTAATTTAGAATATAAATATAGTAAATAAACTAATATTAAAAAAGCCATAATCAAAGAAATATAACCACTAATAAAATAGATAAGATACACCATTAATATTAATAATTCTAAGTAAAAATGGCGAATAAAATAATTAATATATTCCTTAATATGATAATGCGCTTGCTGATAGATAGTTATAATTAAAGGAAGATATGAAAGCGATAAGACAAGTGATATAAAGCTAAGCATAGTTTTCAATCACCTTACTAAGCAAAATTGTTTCCTTAAGATAAGCAAAATGATTTCCTTTTATTTCAATTAATCCAGACCCTTGCATTTTTCTTTTACCATAATAAGCTACTCTTTTAGGTACAACCTTATCATTATTAGCATAAATAATTAAAACCTTATTACCATCAATATTTTTAAATGATATTTTTTTCATATCACTAAATACATTATTCATCGTTTGTCTCATTAAGGGGGATGCATTTTTATAATCAGCAGAAGGCTTTGATATTTTAAATAGCTTATTAGCTAAAAGCTTAACCCTTGTTTTTAAAGTTCTATAATCATAAATAGGGGTTGAAATTAAAATTATTTTATAATGATAAAGCTCTGCCATTTTAAGGGCAATCCTTCCCCCAAACGAATGACCAATGATTAAAGGATTATCTATTTTCATATTTATAATAAAATCGTTTATTGATTTAGCATAATCATTTAAATTAAAAGCCCTTTCTAGCTTAGATTCCCCAAAGCCAGGTAAATCTAGCAAATAAGACTTGAAATTAGAATCTAGATGAGAAGCTAAGGCTTTAAAGCAGTGATGAGAGCCACCAAAGCCATGAAGGAAAACAATTTCCTTCTTACCACTACCTAAGGTATCATAAAAAAGATTATTAATCGTCACCGTACCACCTAATTTAATATATGCCTAAGATAAAAAAATAGTCCCATTTTTGGGACTAATAAACTAATCGATAAATTCCATTTCATAAGAAAAAAGATATTCTTCACCTGGTTTTAAACTATTAATTCCTTCTTTCTTAGATAACTCCAAATTAGGATTTTCAAAATCAGGAAGTCCATCCCATGGTTCAATACAAACAAAATCACCAGCATTAGGCTTACTCCAAATAGATAAATACTTAGAATGAAATCTAAAGCTAATTCTTCTTCCATCCTTTCTTTTTAAAGTCAAATGATTGAAGTTATTATCACAAATTAAGGTTTTATATTTTCTAAAGAAATCCTTATTAACCTCTATTTTTCCCACCTCACCCAATGTCTTTTTTCTAGTAATAAAGGATCCATCATCATTAAGCTCATAATAAGTGATTATTGTTTTCTTATCAAAAAGAACATAATTTCCTTTAGTATCATTATCTTCATAATTAACTCTTATAGCAGGATGACCGCCGATACCAAAATACATTATTTTATCATCTATATTTTTAACCTTATATTCAACATCCAAAATATTATTATTTCTTGTATAGGTGACATAGAGTTCAAATTTATAAGGATAATGCTTTAACGTTTCTTCATTTGAAACCATAATAGAAGTTAAAGATCCACCATCTAATTTATATTTATAGTTTAGCATTTTAACACCTCAAAGCTAATTCCAATTAGCTAAATATTTTTTAATTAGGAAAGAACAAAAGTAATTCTAGATACATTAAGCAATTACATTTTAAAATAACACTAGCATCTATTTTTCTTTTTAAATACATAATAAACATCCATATTTTAAGTCTATCACAAAATAATAGAATAATCCACAAATGCTATCACATTTTATGAGGCACTTTTATCATTTTCATCACATTTTATGAAAAACAGCCTCATTTCTGAGACTGTTTTTTAATTTTATTTATAATTAGATTTATCTATTAGCTAAATTTAATAAATTTATTTTTTTTAAATGTTAATAATCTACTTAGAAGCATTATAAATGACATAATTACTACTATTATAATTCCAAGCCATGATGTATTGAATATCCTTATACTTGCATATTTTCCACCACCACATGCTAAATTCAAAATTAAATTAAAACCAAAATTTAAAAATATCCCCAGAATTAATGAACATGCAATCATAAGTAAATCTTCAATTAAATATAGCTTCAAGGCGTCTGTTCCATTAAAGCCGTTAATCTTATATAAGTAATTAAAATCACTATTATTTTTTAAGAGTTTTATTGACTTATCATAATAAACTAAAATAGTAATTAAATATCCAATAAGTATGGTAGGAATCAAAATATTTTTGAAGAATATCATAATATTATTTGCATCTTGAATTTTCAAATACAAAGCTGATTCATCAGTCATTTTGTGTGTATACATATATTTAAAAGCATTATAATTTGTTTTTACTAAATATGAATCATAATACATCATCTCATTATTTTTAATTTCAAATAATAATTCACTTGAAGTGTAAATAGTTGGTATAGTATCTAAATTTACCGTACTCATATTAATACAGTTATAGGCTTCAAAAAATTTATTATAATCACCAACAATAGTTTTTACTTTATCATTAATTACAACTTGATATTTACCATCAATTTTTTCATTGCTTATATTTTCATCAATTACCCATTTTATTGGAACTCCATCTAAAATCGATATAAATATTCCTGATTCACAAGGTATATATAATAATGAATAAATGTTTTTTATGTTATTACTAAAAATACTCCAATCATCTTTATTTGATTGTGAATATTCTTGGTGATATTTAGTATAATCCGTTTCAATTATTCCTGATATATTATAAATAAAATCATTAATTTTTATACCATTTGTAATAATATCTTCATAACTTCTATTTTCATACTGTTCAATTTTATCAGCGATGTAATCCGTAATTAAAAAATTACCTTTTTTGTAACATCCATATTTTAAGCTTAAAAAATCTTGTTCAATAATACTTACTCCCGAAAAGGAAATATTAAAATCATACTTAATGTCATCCTTAATAACTTTACCTGTTTGAATTTTTTCAACCTGCTCTAAGATATTTAAATTAAAAGCTTCATCTTTTGAGTCATTAACTTGATAATCATTTGTAAATGAAACAATAGATTGTTTATTTTCATTATACGCATTGTATGCCATTTTAGGTAAATTTAAAAGTGATAGATTTATAAAAAACAACATTAATCCAATAAAAAAACCAATTATTAAAGAAAATAGAATTAACTTTTTTTGATTATTCTTTATAAGATTTTTAATGCATAGCTTAAATCCTATTAGCTTTGCATCTTCGAATGAATCTACATCATGCTTTACAATAGTGTTATTTAATTTTTTTGTTGATGTATCTTCCAAAATATTAATTAAAATTTTATTACCATTTAGAGAAGTCAAATAATCAACAAGCTTATTTTTTTGTATACTGTTTAAATTCATAGGCATCGTAAGAACATTATCTTTCAATATAATATCCCCTTTATTATCATCACAGGTAATTACTTCTGCTTTATGATTATCTGTAATTTTAATTATTATATCCGAAAGATCATTAACTAAATCTTCATTATGAGATACAATTACTACCAATGATAATTTGCTTATTTCATGTAATACCTTAAATAATACCTTCTCTGTTTTTGTGTCTAGGGAATTAGTTGGTTCATCAATCAAGTAGCATGCTCTAATTTTTGAAAGTTCTAATATTAAATTAGCTTTTTGCATTTGTCCACCAGACATTGTATCTATTCTTTTTTCTAAAAGTGATTCGAATGAAAAAGCCTTAACTAATTTATCAAACCTATTTTTATCATAGATATCCTTAAATAAATTCAATATTTCTATAAGTGAATATTTATAATTACGATATTCCTGTGAAACATAAGATATAAGCTTATTTCTTATATAAAAATAGTTATTTTCATCATATATAACATTATCAAACTTAACCGTACCAAATGAAGCACATAAAGTTGTAGATAAAATTCTAAGTAGGGTTGTTTTTCCACTACCATTATTACCAATAACGGATACCAAACCATTTGTTGGTAAAACAATATTAATACTATCTAAGGCTTGTTTGCCATTATAATCTTTACTTAAATTTTTTATTTCTATCATATAACTATTTTCTCTTAAGTCCAATATTTAATTATGCCAATGTTAACTGCAGTACTTCCCGTAATAGGCTTAATAATTATCGTTTCAAAATTTGAAAAATATCCAAGCTCATTCGATTCATCTGGCCTAATATTTTCTAATTTTTCTTTAGACGAATAATTATAAGCTTCTGCTTCTGATTTAGCATAGGCTATACCAAGGCTTCGACCTTCTACAATAATATAGCTTGTATCATCTGCAAGAACAAATGAATCATTTTCATCCCTATATACATTATAATAGGTGATTACAAATCCCGAAATACTAGTACTCTTATTTTCAAGTACTGGTGTCATATCAAGTTTAGAAGCTCTAATTTCTTTCAAACCACCTGCCCTAATACAAGATGTTAAAAGTAAAATAAAACTAATCATCATTAAAAAATATTTTTTCATATTATCTACCTCTCTTCCAACAAAATTCTACTTTAATTCTAAAGTTATGTCAAATACTCAAAAGTCAGCTTTTTGGTTGTATATATATCAAAAATACAAAAAAAGAGAAATATCATTTAAAAAAGCGAATGTTTCTCTTTAATATTATTATATTTTATCATTTAAAAATCATTTTTAATGCTCCTGAAAAATTCATCTTTAGACTTGAATTTTCAATAATATTCAATGATTTTTCATCATGTTTTTTTAAATATGAATCTAAAGCATTAAGTGCACTCGCTTCATTTTCATCTGATTTAGAAAGCAATTCATCTCGTGCTTCTTCATATTCCTTTTCTTTAAGCATATAAAGTGCTACAAGCTTACAATAAGCAACCGTCCTTAGAAGTTTAATTTTCCCATCTAAAATTGAAAGAATTTCCGAATATTTTTTTAGTGCTATACATGAAACAGTAAAATAAGCTAATGCATTATCACTAATATCACATATTTTACCTATTCCTTTTAATGATAAATGTTGACTTTTAGCAAGATTATAACAACTCTGAAAATCAGTAATTTTAGAATAAACATTCATATAGGTATTATTTAAATACAAAACCCTCATAAAATTATTATCCTTTAAAAAATAATTTTTGGCTATATCAGCATAATAGAAAAACTTGATAACATCATTTTTCTTCACATATATTGACGAAATTATATAAAATTTTAGTCCATCATCAAAATCATTAATTGAATAATATTCTTGAAAATCGTCCAAGAAAAAAATATCATAAATTTCAAAAATGTTTTTAAGTTGAAAATTAAAAAAATTCTCATAGCATTTATTCTCTTTATAAATATCAAAAGCCTTTTTCTCTTCTTCTGGCTTTAATATCTTATTAAGCATCATAAAAGATTTAAAATTATATAATATTGGAAATAAAATACTATTTGTTGCAATCTCATGATTTAGGGTATTCATATAGCTATCATAATTATCGAAGCATTTATAATACATATCGCTATAAATATTTGTAAATAGTATTTCCATATTTGAAATTTCTTCATTTGTTAAGAGTCTATAATTAAAATAGTCAGCTAAAATTTTAATTATTTCATGCCCTATCGCTTGTTCACTCTTACGGGTTCTTCTGTATGATGTTGGACTAATACCAATAGATATTAAAAATTCATCCTTATTTAAGTTTTTATTTTTAATTATTGCATCAAATAAATAAAAATATATACTTGTATTTTGATATTCACTAAGTTTTATATCTTTCACAAAAAACAACTCCTTTTAAAAAAATAGCCTCATTTTGAGACTATTTCAACATTAATAAGTATAGTTCTAATAATTACATTATAAATCAATTGTATTTAATCCATTTATAAAATAGTAATTCAATATCATTCACTATTCTTACTTAGTTTATCAATTTCATAAATAATAATACTACCATAGACAGCTATTTCAAAAACAATCAATGGTAAAAAACACACAACAAAGAATTTCGTTGCCTCCAATTTATGATCAAGAACAATCCATAAAACTAAGTCAAATATAGAAAAAAATGTTAATAATACCAATGCTTTTTTCATTACTTTTTACTGCCTCCATACTTTTATTATAATTAATATAATTATTAATTTTGTTGATTCTTATTTAAAGAATCTCTTATTTCTTCAAGTAATTCCACTACTGGATCTTTAGGAGCTGGTTTAGCTTCTTCTTCCTTTTTCTTAGCTTCTAAAGCTGCGGCTGCTTCTTCCTTAGCACGCTTTTCCTCTAAATAAGCTAATTCTTTCTTATTAAGCTTAATGCCCTTTGAATTTTTAAAGTTAATAATATTTTCAATATTTTTTGTCTTTTCAGCACCATCCTTAATATTATTGAACGTTCTAATAATTAAGAATAGAACAAAAGCTACAAGTAAGAAATTAATTATAGCACTAATAAATGCACCCCAGTCAATTAAAATTGAATTAGCAAGGTCAAGAACTTGTTTACCATCTTCAACCTTATATACCTTCACAAGAACAGTATACATTTTATCAAGAGCATCATTATCTCCACCGAAGCA
The DNA here is from genome assembly GCA_001916215.1 of Clostridium sp. CAG:307_30_263. Taxonomy (GTDB): domain Bacteria; phylum Bacillota_I; class Bacilli_A; order Acholeplasmatales; family Anaeroplasmataceae; genus CAG-307. Next base: position 2,897 of record MNRZ01000019.1, on the reverse strand, counting down.
ATAATAAAGCACCATATTAATAATAGGCTTTAAAATACCATTTGATAAAGCTGTTACAATTGCTGTAAAAGCGGCACCAATAATAGTACCAACAGCCATATCCATTACATTTCCACGTGAAATAAACTTCTTAAATTCTTGAAAAAACTTCTTCATACACAATATCCTCCATAGCTATATTATAAAATTCTTAGACAAATTTCGCAAGATTATTTCTTTTTCATTTTAAAACGCTTTTCATGAGCAAGCATATCCTCATTCTTAATTTCTTTAAAGCCATTTCCTAAAACCTCAGATGTATCTGATACAATAACAAAGGCCTTGCTATCTATAGCTGATACCATTTCCTTAAGTTCATTTAATTGACCTGCCTTAACTACTGTCATTAAAATTCCTTTATCAAGCTTAGAATACATTCCAACTCCATCTATTTTAGTAACTCCTCTTGGTGAATGATTAATTAAATAATTACCAATTTCATCAGGCATATCAGTTACGATATAGCAAAGCTTTGATCTATTTAGGCCAATAATTATCATATCAGACATCTTAGCAGATAGGAAAATAACAATTAAAGCATATAGCACATTAGAAATGCTTTTCATACATATGGCACCAGATACAACAATAATACCATCAAGCATAGCTGTAAAAACAGGAATTGATAAAAACGGCATTAAATTATGTAGGAATCTTCCTAAAAGCTCCGTACCACCTGATGATACACGATATTTACAAAAAAGACCAATCGCTATACCTTGAATAACACCACCAAAAACCGCACCCATAAGGCCGTCATCCTTAACAATTGCCGGTACACGCTCAAACAAGGTAGTTGCAAGACCTAAGCATACAGTTGTGACAAGACAATTAATCGTAAATTTAACGCCTTCTTCAAAAAAACTAATAATTAAAATTGGAATATTACAAGCAATAATTATGATACCAACACTTATAGGAATATAGCGACTTAACAAAGTCGCAAGCCCCGAAATTCCACCGGCAACAATACTATTAGGTACGAGGAAGCAGTCCAAAGAAAATGCATACAACACACATGCTAGTATCATCATAAAATATCTTTTAATTTCTTTTTTTAGATTTATATTCATATTATGATTCAAGTCCACTAATAGGGGCTCTTTCCTCCAACCTAAATTCAACCTTTGCTATATCAGCCTTAAGGTTTATAATTTTTTTTATATAATCATCATTTAATTTTTCAAAATCAATTTGACCATTTTTGATATATTCAAAGGGAAATTCATTTTTAATTTTATTAATTTCTTCTTTGATATCATCAATATGCTTATTTATTAATTTAATATCGCTACATTTAGGTAAATCTTCATATTTAGCCTTTAATAATTCATCTAAATCTTCATTAATAAACGCTTCTAAATAAGTATTATATTGCTTTAAAGTCTCATCATTAGATGATTCTAAAACATATGGATGTAAGCTTAAAATTATATTTCTCATTGTAAATTCTAAAGCATCGTGATTTATATCATCAGATGTTTCAATATATTCTTCAGTCATTGATAGAATTGTTTTCGTTTCTTCAATTTCCTTAAGATTAGGTTCCGTAGCCTTATAGGCCTTATCCTCTAAAGAATCAACATTTTGATTATAGGGAATACTTCTTAAAATATCTTCCTTTGTTTTTAAATAGTTAAGCTTATATTTTAAATTTTGAAATTCAATAATTTGATCCTTAATTGCATAATTCATTTTAGCAATATAAACTGCCTTTTGATATAAAAGACATTCCTTAGCTAAAATAAAATCCGCTAAGCGATTAATTAAATAATTATTATATTGAGCCTTATAATAGTCAAAATAGCTATTTAATTTTTCTGCCTCAATATTATTAATTACCTTTCCAGCTTGTAAAGAGTTAACTATATAGTAGCTAAAATTTAGCGGATCACCCTCATGCATTGTAATCACTCTAAGATCTACATCTTGCGGAAAATCAACATTATAAAATAATACACGGGGAATTACCATTTCCTTTGCACCACCTGGATACCAAGCTCTTCCTAAATACTTTTTATTATTACCACTAGATATAACACGTGTATTAGCAAAAATAAAGCCATATTTGCTAGAAGCGTACGTATCAGGAGCGCATAAATAGGCATTAGAATCTAGAATTTGTAACATTTTAATCGTTGAATTATTAATAATCGCATCCCCACTACCAAAGATAAAATCAACATCACCTTCAATATAACAGTTATCAAAGTAATTATCACTAGCATCAATATATAATGTATCCTGCTCACTTATAAAGTCAATATTGGTATATGTACCAAAGCACGCTTCTGTTTTAAACGCGACATTTTGATTTCCCTTATTTCCTGGTACACGGTGATAGCTATTTTCAATAATTAAATTTTCAAGACGAAGATATGTAGCACTTGGCTTTACTGTTAAAGACGCTGAGCCCGTTGTACCATAGGTTTTAACACCATCACCACCATCTTCCTTCCTTACAATCATTCCATTCCTTGCATCATAGGTAATTTTAGCCTTTGTAACACCAATAATTGTTAAATGTGAAGTTGTAATTACATATTTTCCATAATATGTATCATCATATAAGAAAATGGTATCATATTCCTTGGCAGCCAGAAGAGCCTCAGCCAATGTTTCAACTATTTTACCATCTCTATCTATTTTGCTTAAATTTTCTTTTTTTGACACTAAATATTTCATATAAAACACCTTAATTAATTCATTATAATTTTACACTTTATGGCTTTATTTTTCAATAATATAGTATTTTATTTAAAAAAAGGGGCTGTAAAAAAATAAATTTCATTGATTGAAGTTTAGGAGCAACAGCTCCTTTTTTTATTTAATTCACCAAAAAATAAAAAAATAGCCTT